>OMYH01000016.1 GCA_900315255.1 uncultured Eubacteriales bacterium
TGCGGAATCATGCTGTGTTATGTAATTCTCGGAAAGAAGCATAACATAGTCTTCTCCTTGAGGAGAAGATGTCACGCAGTGACAGATGAGGTGTATGCGACAGCATTTGATTTTACTCCTATTGTTGCCTTACGGCAAACCCCCTCATCCGACGGCTAAAGCCGCCACCTTCTCCCGAGGGAGAAGGCTGTTGTTAACAATAAAGTAGGACGGAACTCGCCCGTCGCCGTGCGGCGACCGCCGACCCCTTCATTATTTCCGATAAGAAATAAAGCTGATGTGCGGAAAGGTCTATTGTTAACAACAGAGAATGACGGAAATACCAGCGGGCGTTTGCCCGCCGCCGACCCCCTTCATGATTCCCGATAAGAAATAAACTTATTGTGCGGAAAGGTCTATTGTTAACAATAAAGTTTGACGGAACTCGCCCGTCGCCGTGCGGCGACCGCCGACCCCTTCATCCGTCGGCTAAAGCCGCCACCTTCTCCCGAGGGAGAAGGCTATTGTTAACAATAAAGTTTGACGGAACTCGCCCGCCGCCCCCTCATGATTGGCGATTAGAAATAAACTTATTATGCGGAAAAGTCTATTGTTAACAACAGAGAATGACGGAAATACCAGCGGGCGTTTGCCCGTCGGCGACCGCCGACCCCTTCATTATTTCCGATAAGAAATAAAGCTAATGTGCGGAAAGGTCTATTGTTAACAATAAATCCTGACGGAAATACCAGCGGGCGTTTGCCCGCCGCCGACCGAGATCACGCCAGACCCACAAATACCGCCGTGATCGCCACAAGCTCCCTGACGTAATATGTCGGGAGCAGATACCACACGCAGTCTGCGGGTACGCTGCCGTAGGTCAGCTGAGCGTCCTTTACTATGCGTGACGCTCTGTATTCATGGAAAATATCGGTCACAACGGCGGTGTTTCGGCTAAGGTCATTCTCTTCGATTATCTCCTTGCTGAAGGCTATGTTCTCTACCGTATTCACCGCGCGGTCTTCCATATATATCCTGTCGGGGGAAATTCCCTTCGCAGTCAGAATGTCATACATACAGCGAGCCTCGCTTATATTCTCGTCGTCGCCCTTACCTCCCGTAACTATACACGGCACATCGGGGTGAGCGGCAAGATATTCATAAGCCGAATCTATCCTCGCCTGAAGCATAAGCGACGGGTGATCCCCTCTGACCTGACAGCCAAGCACAATGACGGTGCAGTCCTCCTCAGGCGGCGTTTTGTCTGCGGTGACTATCAGCGTTGTCAAAAATCCCACATACACGATCCCGAGCAGGAACAGACACACAACGGCATACACCGCTGTTTTTCCGAGGACAGTTTCTTTGAGCTTCTCCGCTATCCTCACAAGAAAAGCGTTCCCCCATGTCGCAAACAGCATAACAAGGCAGAATGCCGCTCCGACGTAATTCCCGATATTGAGCGTTCCTGTCAAAACGGGCAGAATGAACATGAGCAGCAGCAGAAAAAACAGTGTCCCTAAAATCATACACGCCACGCTTATTATTTTCTTCATAGATCAATTACCGAGTACCGACAGCATGATCGAGCCTACAAGCAAAACTGCGCATACTGCGGCAACTATCCTGACAAGCATTGTTCTCTTTGTACTGTAATTCATATTTGATCTTCCTTTCTTTTCAGCGGTCGGCGGGCAGACAGTGTCCGCAGACAGTAACCCCCCACAGCTTCAGTGACATAAAACTTGTCACATTCATCACTTTTGTCACATTTTTTGTCACACAAAAAAACGGCTTGTAATGCGGCTTTTTAGCCCTGATAAAATCACTGTGACGGAAGTGACAAAAAATTCCGAGTTTTATATATAATTATTATTACTATTCCTGATGAATAGGTTTTGTTTTTTTACGCAATAAATAAAAATTCATGTCACTTTTGTCACAGGGTCGAAAAAGTGGCTTATAATGAGGGGTTTTCCTTTCAAAAGTTGTCACATTTTTTGTCACTTTTATGTCACAGGCGGGTGTTTTTTGTCACACTGCAAAATTCTGACCCCTGACTCCTCATTCCTGATTTCAAAGAAATACCTGCAGCCGCACGGCTGCCGAATTACGAATTGAATCAACCCACAGGAACAGACAGATCATATAATTCATGAGGGGCAATGTCCTGTCCATCCTCCCATTCAACCGTTGTTCCGCTGGGGCGTACTGTGCTGAAAACATCGTTATCTTTCAGTTCACCATACCAATCCCCGACTATATAGGGTTTTACATCAAAAACTCTTTTTTCTCCTGTCACATATTCAACAAGTAGCATATAATCATCGAGTGGCTTGACCGATATTACTTTAGGCTGCAACATAAAACCAAATCCTTTCATACACAAGCAAGTCCGTACCACACCCATATTTATATGTGGTAATCAGAATTATTTTAAAGGGTCTATTTTAAAGAACTTGTGCCCTTCGGATAACAGCGTCCAATTAGCTTCAAGATCTTCTTTGTGAATTTCCATCCATGCGTCTATAAGCTTCATTTTGTTTCTTGGTATATTACCCTCTCCTGCGAGAATTTCCCCATCAAAAGCTATGACAGTTTCTTGTCCCTGATACTCGGCATGAATGTGGGGTTTATTATGTTGACTGCTATTCTCCTTATACATTCTGATGATTATCCCATAGAATACACATATTGCAGGCATGAAACCAACTCCTTTTCCTTATAATATCATATTGTGAAGCAAGCGAATTCCTTGAGGGCACACGCCCGGCGGCGAGTCGCCGCTGACATTACGCGTTCATAGTTTATTCTGATTCTCACTTAAAACTCGCGTTATACTTTATTAGCATACAATGCTGTCCCTGCAAGGGAAGGTGGCAGCCGTAAGGCTGACGGAAGGGTCAAATTTCACAACTTTGAACTTTGAACTATGAACTTGCAGAAATGACAGAACAAAGCCTGATTCCTCACCATTTTTAAGTTTTAAGTCTTAAGTTTTCAGTTTTCAGTTATAAAATTGCACACATGACATCATTCAGAGTGTGTAACTCCTGTCGATCTTCTCGCAAACCTCTCCGTGTTTTTTGTAAATACTGTTTTCGGGAACATATCCCCTTACCATAGACAGCGGATAAACATTTGTGTTCCGTCCGAGAACTGTTCCGGGATTAAGCACGCTGTTGCAGCCAACCTCTGTGTTGTCGCCGACTATCGCCCCGAATTTCTTTCTCTTTGTGTCGAACTTGTCGCACCCTACCGTTACGGTAACAAGCGATTTGTCCGATTTCAGGTTCGATGTGATAACTCCTGCTCCCGTGTGCGACTTGTAGCCGAGAATGGAATCGCCTATATAATTATAGTGCGGCGCCTGCACGCAGTTGAAAAGGATCGAGCCCTTCAGCTCGGTCGAGTTCCCGACAACGCAGTTTTCGCCGACGATCGACGTTCCCCTGATGAATGCGCAGTGACGAACCTCAGTGTGGTCACCGATGATCAGCGGTCCGTGCAGGTATGCTGTCGGGGCGATCTCTGCTGTCTTGGCGATCCATATGTCATCGCCGATCTTGTTATACTTATCCTCGGGGAGCGTTTCGCCCAGCTTCAGAATAAATTCCGACAGGTTCTCAAGCGCTTCCCACGGATATGTTACGCTCTCAAAAAGCTCTTTTGCTATTGTCTGACTGAAATCCAACAAATTTTTGGCAAATAATTTCTCCTGCATAAATAATCTCCTGTTCCATTAAAATATCACCCAAAACGTAAGTACCGCCTGTAAGGATAAGCGGCGGAGCTTTTTTTCCGCTTCATCGGTACGGCTTAATTCATTTTTACGCATAACATTATTATAATACCGCAAAGGGCATATTGCAATACCAAAAAATAATTGATTTAAATCAAAAACAGCACGTATTTTATCACAAATTGCTTTATCTTTCCCGAGTCGTCATAGATTTTCTGCGTCAGCTTGTTGATAAATGCGATCATCTTGTCAACATTCTCTCTTGAAACAGGCTCTCTGCCGAATCTCGAATCAAGCGCAAGCTTTGTAAACTCCAGGTAATCTGTTGTGAATGCGCTGTCTATCTTCTGCATAGCTCGTCTTGCAAACTCGTCGTCACCCTCCTTCGGCTGAGGCTTTATCCTTGCTACACGCAGCAGGAACAGAGAATATCGGTATATCCTGCGAACCGAAAGCCGTGTGTCTTCTTCGGTGAAACGCTTTTCTCTGAGCTTCATGCAAAGCCACCGCAGCGCAAGCCACAAGGCAAGCTTCATGGCATAATATAACACATAGCCTATTCCTGCAAGTATCAGATAAAACAGCCTGAAGCCGCCCTCTTCGTCATCTTTTCTGCCAAAAAGTCCGCCGCTGTGTTCTTCTGTATCGGTATCGGTTTCATTTTCATCGGGACGCTGTGACAGATCTGAAGCATTCTTATCACTCTCCGTGTCACTGTCGGTCTGACTGCCTGTATTCGTATCGGTATTTGTTTCTTCTTCGGAATCGGTTTCCTCTTCGGTATCGGTTTCTTCCTCTGTATCTGATTCTTCCTCTGTATCTGATTCTTCCTCTGTATCGGCAGGATCATCGCTGTCTGATTCGCTGTCGTCAGACGCCTCGGGAGAATCATAACCCGGAGTGAGTTCCACAGGCTGCCACCCTACAAGCGGAAAATACACCTCTGCCCACGCATGGGCGTTACTGTCGGGGATAGACGAAAACCCTTCTTCGTTCGGAGCGGTCAGATCCTGTTCTCCGACATAAAAGCCCTCGGCATACCGTGCAGGAATCCCCAAGTACCGCAGCATAAGCACGCCTGCGGTTGCAAAATGCACGCAGTAACCCTCGCCGCTCTCGTTAATGAAGTATTCCGCAAAGTCCTCGCCCTTCGGCAGACGTCCGGGCGTAAGAGTATACTCGGCATGATCCGACAGGTACTGACGCACCTCGTCGATAGCGTAGTAATAGTAACCGTATGGAGAATATGAATAGTCACTGTATGAGCTTGCGTAACTATCAAAATAATAATCTCTTTCCATTGTGGAGAAACGTGTCGGAACATAGTCGGCAACATTATCGGGACAGTCGAGATATTTTTCCATGACGAATCGGCGGTACTCCTTCTCGCTGCGAAGGTATTCGTTGTAATCGGGGTCGGAAGGCACGCCCACGGGGTCTATACCGCCGTTTAAAGCAGCCGTTCCGACAAGCTCGTATTCTCCGTCATGTACCACTGAGTAAAAATCGGTGATCCCGCTGTCGGCAGCACCCGACATAAACACAAGATCGCTGAGCTTAACATCGGCTGTTTTTTGCAGGTATTCCCTGCCCGTACCGCCAAAAAGCGTAAACATGGGGGACTTGTCATATTCCGAGCGTGACCTGTCGAGGATAGGACTCTCAGAGGATAATCTCGTATCGGTAAGCACACTTTTTTTGCTAAGCTTATCGTGTCTTATCGTTACGGTGTTGAGGCTGTCGGAGAAGGCGGGGTATTTTCCGAGAAAATCGCCGTATATGGTATTGACAGAAAAGCCGTTTGATTCAAACCCCTTCCACATATCGGAATATGCTCCGTACACGCTGTCATCGAGGTCAGACCATTTGTTATCGTTATAGACAGCCGCCGTGAACGTACGCAGATAAGAGCCTTGCTTCGGCGTATTATCATACTTTATGTCGAACATGATCTCGCCGTTGTACGAAATGTCGCCCGATTTTTCAAGGTCGCCGCTGCTGAGTGTGTTTGATTCTTTTTCGCCGAACAGAACGCCGTTTCTCAGATCATCGAAGCCGTCAAGAATACTCTGTCCGAAGGCTTTTGTTTTATGACTGAGCCTATAGGAGGAGTAATCAATAAAAACAGAAGATATTCCCGTCACCAGCAAAATGCAGGCAAGTGCGAGCGCTGCCTGCTGAAAAGCCGAGAACGATACATACGAGCCGTGGATCTTCACCGTTTTGCCGAAGCTTTGAACAAGCCTGCCCGTCCATGCGTTCCGATAGCCCTGGATATTCATCACATAGATCACAATGCAGCACAATGCAGCTGCAGCAAAATAACCCTCGACGTTCAAAAGTCTGAAGATCAGAGGTAGAGCCGCCGCTGCCGCCACGCAGAATGTGAACAGAAACGGGAAAGAAAACTGTATCGCAGAAAACGCAAGGATAAAGCAGATCCCGAACGTGACAGCATAACAGAACAAAAGCGTTTCGTTGGCGGAATCAGTGACAGGGTAGTTTGTCAGATAACAGACCTCGGGAGTTTCTCCTCTCACCTCGGAGATCACAAAGATCGCCTTATTGATCGCATGAATAAAGCCGTTAGACAACTCGGCAAAATGACGAACAAAATACAGCGTATAAGCTGCAAACAGGCATACCGAACAGAACGCAGAGTATTTCTTCAGACTGTTCGCCACGCATATGGGGATACACCAAATCATCGCCTTGACAAAAAAGCCTGAAATATCCTTCTTTGAAAAATATGTATGCGGATACTCGATCGTATCCCACCCGAATATATGGAAGCTGTTTATCAGCAGCTGAATCAGGCAATAGGTCGTAAACAGCACAACAAGCGACGTCAGGACAACCGACGGCAGCTTGTGATCGTTTTCGGATTTCACACCGATAGATTCTATATTATTTAATGTTGTATGTGATTGGTTATCTTTTCGTTTCAAAGAGTTCACCTATTTCTGATTTAATGCCGTTATCAAATATTTTGTCGGCGTCAATGGGAATATATTTATCGGACAGGTGGTTTGTCAGGTCTTTATTGAATGAACCCGACGAAAAAATATAATAGACTCGCTTATTGTTTCCTTCTATATAAGGGGCGGTGTTGATCAGCGATTCGCCTATGTCATCGGAGAATTCCATAGACAGAAATCCCTCTGCCACAGGGAACACATCGTCATACATAACAACATCAAAGCAAACGCACTTCCCGCCCTGTTTTGAGTACCAGTACACCGAAAACATCTGCTCATTGCGTATCAGCTCATCGGAGAGCTTTGTAAACACCGACATAAGCCTGTCGCTGACAGATTTCCGATTATCGGGGGTATCGTCAGCTATGCCCGTTTCTATCACCACAACGCAGCTGTCGCTTATCGGCTGACTGAACTCCTTTACCATCAGCTCGTCATACTTTGAGCTGAGTCCCCAGTGTATCCGACGCATATCGTCACCGTCGGCATACTCCCTCACCTCAAGCACCTGAGAGGGGTCGCTGCCCGTTTTGTAGTCGGAATATCTGTCGCTGTCATCGGTATTGACCGCAGGCAGCTGCTCGATCACAGAACGCTCTGCCATCAGCGGCATGATCGTCATGTGAGCTGTAAAATGACCCTTTTTCACACGGTGGCGTGTCAGTCCGAATGCGTCGCAAATATACACATCGCAGACTCTGCACCTGATATATGCGCAGTGCTTAGTCGAAACCATAGTGTAGACAGTTCTTGTTTCTTTGGCGCACAGCGTTGTGCCGAGCCGCCGCTTCGTGCCGCTTCTCTCCTGCATATCATCGAACTCAACACGCAGCAGGACTGCCGAGATCGGAAGAATGCTTTTGTTTGTAAGTCGGATTCCAAACTGCGCCTCGGTTTTTTCTCCCTTTGTGACGACAGAATGAGAAGCGGTAGTATCCACCGTCACAAGCCTTGCCGAAGCTGCAGCCGATATAACCGACAGAACTGTCAGCGACAGAAAAACCACGATGATCAGAAGCGGTACATAAGAATCGCAGTATATGTAAAACAAAGCAAGCGACAGCGCAATAAGTGTATAGATGATCCTGTATTTTATCATATTTTGCTCCTAATACTCGGCTGCGGTGTGCTGCCGAGAATATCCGCCAGAATATCGTCTGCGGAGATATTCGACATTCTCGCCTGCGGGTTCATGATTATTCTGTGCGAACAGACATCAACGAACACACGGGAAACATCTTCGGGGATAACATAGTCACGCTTATGCAAAAAAGCGCTTGCAGCCGCCATGTTGGAGATCGCAAGCGACCCTCTCGGACTGACGCCCAGCTTTATGCAGCTGTTGTGCCTTGTTGCGTTGACCAAGGCTGCAATATATTCAAATATCTCGTCGTTGCGGTATACATTCTTGACCGCAGACTTCATTTCCATAATATCATATTCCGAGGCAACAGGCTCTACATAGTCAAGCGGATTTGCATCCTGTCGGTCACGAAGCAGGGCTATCTCGTTTTCAAGCGAAGGGTAGCCCATAGTCAGCCTTACGGTGAATCTGTCCATCTGCGATTCGGGCAGCGGCAATGCGCCTGCCGAGCCGATGTGGTTCTGTGTGGCAATCACCATATGCGGCGACGGACACTTGTGTGTAACACCGTCGACTGTCACGGCGTGCTCCTCCATAAGCTCCAGCAGCGCCGACTGCGTTTTGCTTGAAGTACGGTTAATCTCATCGGCAAGCAGCAGGTTGCAGATACCTGCGCCCTTCTTGTATTCAAACTTTCCCGTTGCTTTATTATACATTGAAAAGCCTGTTATATCCGACGGCATAACATCGGGGGTGAACTGAACTCTCCTGCAGTCAAGCTGCATTGCCTTTGAAAATGCGAGCGCCATCGTCGTTTTGCCGACCCCGGGAATATCCTCTATCAGAATATTGCCCCCCGCAAGAATAACCTCCATCACTTTTATCAGAACATCGTCCTTGCCGATAACTGCCTTTTTAACTTCCTTTATGATCTTAGCCGCTTGTTTCATAAGTCCTCCGTATATTTAAGTAAATAATTCTGACTCATATATGATTATACTGTATCATTTTGATTATATCATAAATAAAGCGTACATTTCAACACAACAAAGAATTTTTGCAAATTATTAATAATATGGAGCAGCGCAGTCGGGCATGATCAATGATTAGATCAATAAAATTGCGATAACCGTTTTGTACGGACAGTTTATTACAAGATTATTAAAAATAAATCTATCTCTATTGATTTATCACAATTTATATAGTATAATCTAAATTGTATTGAGAATTTTATACATCTATGACAATTACACGGAGGTGCTTTTTATGATCGAATTCAAAGCTGTCAGCAAGACCTACAACGGTAAGGTCAAAGCATTGGACAACATGAACTTCTCTGTCAAAGAGGGTGAGCTTGTCGGATTTATCGGTCCGAACGGCTCGGGCAAGACAACGACCATCAAGCTTTTGTCGGGGGTCATCGTTCCCGATAAGGGCGCTATCACCGTAAACGGCTTTGACGTCAGGAAACAGCCGCTGAAAGCCAAAGCGTCTATCGGATATATCCCCGACAATCCCGATATCTTTTTAAGACTAAAGGGTATCGAATTTCTGAATTTCATCGGTGATGTATACAAAGTTCCCGCAGACGACAGGAAAAAGAGGATCGGCGAGCTTGCTCAAAGGTTTGAACTGACGAACGCCCTTGACTCACAGACTCTCAGCTATTCGCACGGTATGCGGCAGAAGCTGATGGTTATCGCAGCGCTTCTTCACCGGCCCAAGGTCTGGATACTCGACGAGCCTATGACGGGACTCGACCCGAAGTCGGCATTTGAATTAAAGCAGATGATGAGAGAGCATACCGCGCAGGGAAACAGTGTTTTCTTCTCGACGCACGTTCTTGAGGTTGCCGAAAAGCTATGCGACAAGGTGATCATCATCAAGAAGGGTCACAAGCTTTATGACGGAACTCTTGCCGAGCTTGAAAAGAAAAACAAGGATAAGAATCTTGAAGATATTTTCCTCGAGCTAACGGGGAAACAGTGACGGGCGGTGATCATATGAATGTATTTTTACAGCTTATCAAAATAACCACATCGTCTGTCGAGCCGAGTACGGACGAGAAAAAACGCTCAAAGGCATTCGGCATTGTAATGGCTATACTTATAGTATGTCTGCTGTTTATCCCTATATGCGGCTTCACAGGCTTCATGGTATATGCTCTCACCAACGGCATTGTTACGCTTCAGGCAACAAATGAGTCATATGCAGCTTCTGCGTCTGCGGTCACGGCGGGACTTTCAATGGCGCTGCATATTACGGCGCTGTTCTCGTTTCTGTTCGGCTTCAACGTAATAATGAGCGTATTCTATTTTTCGAGCGATCTTGAATATCTGCTCCCCCTGCCTATCTCACCGATGAAAATCGTCGGGGCAAAGCTTGCTTCGACCATGATCTCCGAAAACGTCATGGAATGTCTTCTGGTGATCAGCTCGCTTATAGGCTTCATGGTGGGATACGGTTTCAGTCCTCCTGTCGGCGAAGGGCTGAATGTCGTGAGCTTCATTGCGATGATAATAGGCGCGGCGACCTTCCCCGTGCTGCCGATCTGCTATTGCGCTATCATCTGCATGATTGTGATGTCCGTTTCAAGGGTATTCAAAAACAAGGACAGAGTGAGCAAGCTAACGCAGCTTTCAACTGTATTCATACTCCTGCTGCTTGTTCTTTTCATGCAGCTGACAGGCGGATTCAACCCCGACACCTTCGTGGAAAATCTCGTAAACGGCAATTTTTCCGTGTTCGGCGTGCTTGACAAGATCTTTTTTAACGTACCGCTGTTATCCTCGGCTCTTGCAGGAAATATTCTTTCGCTGCTGTTATATATTGTTGTCAACGCAGCCGCAATGGGTCTTGTGCTGCTCTGTGCGTCAAAGCTGTATTTCGGCGCTGTTGTTTCGCTCAACAACGGTCAGGGCAAGGCAAAGGCTGTCGATAAGGAGTATAAGCTTGACAAGAGGATCAAGGAATCCTCTCCGCTGATGACGTATCTCAAAAAGGAATTCAGGATCCTTTTCAGGACTCCCGCATATCTTATGAACACAGTGGGCATAAACCTTATCTGGCCTGTATTCATATACCTTTTTGTCGTAATAATGAAGCAGTTCACGACGATGTCGTCATTTATAGACAAGATAAAAACGGGTGAAGACGCAGCCGTAATGCACCTGACTGTCATTGTGTTCGCAGCGTCTGTTATCGTTACGGCTCTCAACTGTATTGCCTCGAGCGCAATAACAAGAGAGGGCAAGCATTTTGATGTAATGCGTTATCTTCCGATAAGCATAATGACGCAGATCAACGCAAAGGCTCTCGCAAGCATTATCATAAGCGGTGTGAGTCTGGCGGTATATATCATAGCGGCGTTTGCGATTTTCGGAATATCCGCATATCTGACGTCATACAGCGTTTTGCTGAGTGTTCTGTCGGTAATTTTCACGACATATCTCGGAATCTACATCGACACGATAAACCCGAAGCTTGTCTGGGAGGACGAATTGAACGCACTTCGAGGCAACTACCATGTATTCTACAACATGGGACTGGAGCTGATAATCACGGGCGCAATATGCAGCGCGCTTGAATTTCTGCGTTACCTCAACTTCCTTCCCATGCCGTTTTTGCAGTCGGTTCTTTTGATAATTGCGGCTGTACTCTGCCTGCAGTTCTACTATCTCTGCAAGAAGAAGGGCACGAAGAACCTGATGAGTATAGAATTGTAAGCCGTTAATATATATGCTCATAGCGGTCAGATTTAAGGAACCACTGATTAAATCACGTCCTTCGGACTGAGCACCAAATTTGCTTGCATCTTTTTGTCAAATTGCACTCAAAATCCTTGAAATACGTCAACAATTTGCCTAAAAATCTGACGGCGCAACTTCGGCGCTCAATTTAATCAGTGTCTCCTTAAGCTCTGAAAATCAAGCTTTATTATGTCATTTAAAGATAATCGTGAATGCGGGTTCAGCATTCGGTAATAAGGGAACTGCCGATAGAATTTACCGCACATAATCAAAAAGCCTTTTGCTGTTCGGATATTCAGCAAAAGGCTTTAATAGTTGTTTTAGGATTATTTTGATTATGTAATATTATTTGCGTCTGGGACGTCTGATCGGGTTTTCCGAGCCTCTCTTGAGAGATGATATTTTTTCATCGCTTGTCTGCTTGAATTTCGACATCATATCCTCAAATGACGTCGGAGCCTCGCTCTTCTGCCACACAAAATCACCCGGAGAATTTCTGCTCTTCACAGCAGGACGGGGAGAGGATTTTCTGTTTGTGCGATTATCGCTGCTGTGTCTGTCCTTTTGTCCCTTGTTGTAATTCTTCTTAGCTGTATTCTCGGGATTCTCTGTCAGCTTCTTGATAGAAAGGCTGATCTTGCCGTTTTCGTTGATACCGATCACCTTGACCTTGACCTGATCTCCCTCAGACAAGAAATCCGACACATTCTCTACATATGTATTCGAGATCTCTGATATATGCACCATACCGGATTTGCCTTCTCCGAGATCAACAAACGCTCCGAATTTAGTTATGCCTGTAACTTTACCCTCTAAAATACTTCCTGCTTCAATCTGCATAAATTATAATGCTCCCCTTTGTAAAACTAAATATGAAATAAGCACACCGTGCATTATTCACCCGCAATATTTATGAAAACTCTTTCTCCCTTTTTAGAATAATCGAATTCTTCTCGGGCAACACGCTCGATGTATGCGTCGTTCTCATCGTCTTCAAGATTATAGATCTCGTTCAGCTCGTCATTCTTGACTTCCTGGAGAAATATCTGATCCTGAATCTGCTCAAGCTCTTCCTTTTTCTCGGCGATCCTGAGCTGCTGACCTACAAGAGTAATAACCGCATACAGAGTAAACGCCGCAAGCGCCACGCTTATCACAGCGAGATTCCCCTTTGTGAACAGCTTTTTCTTTCCTTTTCTTCTCATGCAGCATCTCATCCTTAAAAATGAACATATTTATATAATGGATTATACACCAAAAGGCATACATATTGCAAGCATAATTTGAAATTTATTAAATTTTTTTCATCAATTTACAATTTTCGGCTTCTTTTTTAAAACCCGGCGACTGACAGCGGCAACACATTTGCGAATAGCTTTCGCAAAAGAACCGCCTGCCCTGTCTCCCAGGTTAACCGCACAGTCAGCCGCTTTACCGATCAGACCAAACACTGCTGCGGTGAGAATTCCGAACGAGAACCTGTAGGCAAAAAGTCCCAGCAGATGCCCCAACAAGACGAACAATCTGAGGTGACCGTTGACGTTCAGCAAAGCGAACACAAAGCACATTACCGCACATCCCGACATAAACAGTATGTCATGAATGACAAACGCACGCTTTGATTTAAACCCGAGCGCTCTGAGCAATCTGAAAAAATCGTACCATATGCCCAACATCAGCCCGAACACAAATGCATAGTAAAATATTTCTGTCTGTTCATATACAGTAAGATGCACACAACCGCCCTCTCTCAGCGAAACAGCTTTTTGAAAATATTCTCCGAGGGTCTGTTTTCGGTATATGTAAACGAAACAATAGTTCCCTCTATTGCAAGATCTCCGCTTTCGACCGACAGCTTTGTGATATTCAGTCGCTCACCCTGAACAGTCATCTGTCCGTAATCGGTATAAGCTACAACACATCTGTCGTCAAAGCTTTCAACATCGTTCACACCCGTTACAAAAAGCTTTTCTCTGTTTTCAAGCGTCACTGAATTAGGCTTTCTGATCTTTTGCTCTGTCATTATTATTCACTCCGTATCGCATAATTTAAACGAGGAGCTAAGCTCCAACAAGCTCGCTTGATTGGAGCGAGCGACGACGTCAACAAACGTCGTGGAGCTTTAGCTCCAGCATACGTCGGTGGGGGATTTAAACCCACCACCGACGGACGTATGGCACCCTTAGCCTTACGAGGGTGCGGGTCTCCGGGGGGAGACCTCTGCGCAGCAGAAGCACCGACCGAACCGGTTGGGAACCGTCCCCGACGGCAGGTGAGACCCGGGGGACATCGACGTTTGTTATATATCTTATGCAGAAAAGAGAAATCTTATTCACCGATCAGCGGCAATACCGAATAACAGCCGATTAAAAAAAATAAAAAAAGCACAAAAAATTATGCTATCTCGGTAACATAACTTTTTGCACTAAAAGCGCGCCAAAAGGGACTCGAACCCCTGACCTACTGCTTAGAAGGCAGTTGCTCTATCCAGCTGAGCTATTGGCGCATTATTCACTCTCGTGAATGGAGCAGATGATGGGAATCGAACCCACACGGTCAGCTTGGAAGGCTGAAGTTCTACCACTAAACTACATCTGCATATCTCTTCGCAGTCATCGCTGCAACGATATTTATTATACCATTCAATACAGACTTTGTCAAGCGATTTTCTCTAATTTTTTTTATTTTTTTAGTGTTTCCCTTAAGCTTCTGAGGTAATCTTTCTCCTTCGATGATACTCTGTATGAATCTATACATTTCTGTATAGTCATTTTCTTCACGGTAAAGCTGATCTCATCGCTGCTCAGAACTGCCTTTACCCTGTCCCGATACCCTATATAAGCTGTCGCCAACAGCCACGCCTGAGCCATCTGTACATAGTATCCGTCACTGTCAATGCTTTTACAGCGTTCCAATACAGCGTCTATATATTCATCAGAAAGATAATAATTCAGCATAAGTACAAGCGATACTCTCTTGTACCATATATTTTCGTTTGTGACAAGCTCGCCGATATAGCCGAAGTATTCGGGCAAATGCTTTTTTATCCTCTTGAATGCGCTGCAATATCCGTCACAAACCGCCCAGTTGTCAATATAGGGCAGGAATTTTTCTGTATACTCCTTTGCTTCCTCAAAGCTGTTTGTCTTTATCTGCGCCGAAACCAATCCTCTTATCATTACCTCTTCATAATACTTCCGTCCGCTGTTCCGAAGGTAGCCTTCGTAATCGCCCTTCAGTATCTCTTTTGCAATGCTCTTGAGCTGCGGCGAACGTATCCCCAGTATCTCAAGAGAAGAGTTGTTGACAATAGTATGATGAAATTCTCTGTATTTATCATCTGCAAGAGAAACAAGATATTCCAAAAACTCACCGTAATTCTCTTTTGTTATCGCTGTAAACTCCATAATACATCTCCTTACACAAAACAGACAGCGATCAGGCTGTCTGTTCTTTTTTACTCTATTGTGTTTTCTCTTATCTCGTACTTTACTTTTTTTATCATATCTCTCGCTTTTCTCTGCGAATGACTGTTCCGCCACGGTATTGCGCAGATGATCCCGAAAAGCGTTCCGACGCCGTAAGAAATATGCAGCAAAGGGAATATCAAAAACAAGAAGGTTTTTTTCTTATTGTAACCGCCGTAGTTCAGTGCGCTCATACCTATCGCTATATCAAACAGCAGATACAGCGCAAGCAGCGCCGCAAGCAAAACAGCATGACCTTTCCATGCGGCTATAGCTCCTATGATTATTCCCAGCACAAGCCCGAACGGGGCAAAATGCAGAATCGAAAGACACTTCGGACATACGAACAGGGTCAGTCCGATCCAATAGCCGTTGGAATACTTCTGCCTGACCATACCACGAAGCGACCCTCTTATGTACTGATTGGAGGTTATTTCGGGACAGCAGGCAAATTTATAGCCTACCTTCCTCATGCGGTAATGTATCTCGTTATCCTCGGTTCTTCCGAGTGTTTCGTTAAATCCGCCTACCCGTGAGAATACCGAACGTCTGTACGCCGCATGAAACAGCGACTTGAGGTATGTCTTCTCTGTCTGCCTGCGTCTGTAACCCATTACCGAGCTGCCGAATAAGCACTCCTCGGCTGCAAGCAGCGTGTTGTCCCAGTCGGAATGCTGCTGCGAAATACACGGTCTGCCTCCGCCGACGATATCTTCGCCGCCTTCTATCTCTTTGACGCATTTTGAAACATAATCCGACGGAATACGTCCGTGCGCGTCGATGCGTATTATAATATCGCCGTATGCATTACAAAGCGCAGTGTTCCAGCCGTGCGCCTGGTTTGACTTTTCCTGAGTACAAATATGCACCCTGAGAAAATCAGAATTCAGCCTGGCGAACGACGAAAGCAGCGCAGGAGTTGTGTCGGTCGAGCCGTTGTCGACAAAGATTATCTCTGTCAGCTCATGAGGATAATCCTGCTTTGAAATATCATCAAACAGTCCTCTTATCAGCGACTCCTCGTTATAAGCTATCACACATAATGAAACCGTCATGATCAAAGGTCGCCTCCGACCGCCCCTCCTTTTTCAAGAGAAATGCCGCTGCTACGGTCATCTGTATCGCTCTCATCAAGAGTGAGCGGTTCTGCGTGCTGCGCAGAAGTATAGTTGGGATTTGAAAATGCAGGCTTTAATTCCGGACTCTCTGCATACTCCTGAAAACCGCCCGCACCGAGCGGCTGTGACGATACGGCATGAGCCTTATCGTACTGTTCGGCAAGGTACTTAACAGAAATGAAATATGCGCACTGCATATACGGGATCACATATATGAACGGTATTATAAGGAACAAAGAGATGAGCCAGCCAATATATGAAAATGTAAGCTTTACAAGCTTTCCGACATTGCCCCTTGCAACGGCAGCGCCTTTCCCAAAGCTCTCCGAGGAAGCTGCTCCCTCGGTATAGAAGTATATGGCAAACATATTCCTGAGCGAAAACAAGAATGCGCCGCAGAAGCCGAGCAACCCAAGCAGACTGACAATAACATCGGCATAACTTTCATCTTTAAACAATATAAATCCGCCAAGGCACGGAAGCTCAAACAGTATCAGAACAACAACAAAAGATACTATTATTCTTGTCATGAATTTTACACAATCCTTATACAGATCGCCCGATGAGAAATAATGGAACACATCTCCGATATCCGATGTATTATCCTTTGCAACAGAAGCAATCACCCTTGCGCCTCCTGCGAAAACAGGAGAAAGCAGTATAAGCCCGGCAACCGCCAGCAGATGAAAGAGGACAAAGAACACAAGCCTGACAGGTTCCGCCGAAGCTGCCGAGGCGAAATCATCGTAATCGCCCATTATTTCAAAAGCAGACACTATTACAAGCAGTACCGCAAGGAATACAAGAACACTTGTAAACAGCGCTGTTATAGCCTTGAGCCAGTTTCCCTTGAGCGAAGCCTTAGCTTCACTTTTGATATACTTTTCAACATTCATGATCTTTTCAACTCCTATCAGGCTTTTATCATTTCGCTCATGGCTTCAAGACAAATCCTGAAGTGTTTAAAGAAGTTTTCTTCATCAATGGATTCATCGGTATTGTGTATTCTCGAATCATCATCGGGGAATACCGGACCGAAAGCAACTCCCTTTCCGCCGAGCGTTCTGGCATATGTTCCGCCGCCTGTGGTATATAATTCGGGAGCAGATCCCATTACATTCCGATAAGCTTTTGAAAGGATCTTCACGATCTCCGTGTTCTCATCGAGGAAAAGCGGCGCTTCTCTGTCAAGCACATTAACGTCAAGTCCGTATTCTCCTGCCGTCTTTCTGATAACATCAAGTATCTCTTCACCTTCGGCAGTAACGGGATAGCGGATATCTATTATAGCTTTAGCTGTATGCTCATTGATCAAAACTCCCGAAAGGGTCAGAGTCAAACTGCCCGACTCCTCGTCGCTCATCATCACACCCATAGACTGACCGTTCGTTTCGAGTCCGATACGGTTTGCTATGAAGGACGTTAAACTGCCGACCGCTTCATCGCCGAACGCACTGCAAAGCAATAACGACAAAGCGGCAGCCGCATTGAACCCCTTCTCCGGCTCACAGGCATGGGCGGCCTTGCCGTTTGCCACAGCCTTTACGACACCGTCATCTTCCCGGATCATATATTTGCCCTGTGACGACTTTGAGAGCTTATTTAAACGATCACTGTCGTTTACTCCGCCCGTTATAAACACATATGCGGCGTCGGGCACAACATTATGCGCGCTTCCTGCTTTGAATTCGATAATATCTTTATTGCATACCTCACGGGAAGATATTTCAAGATGCATGATCCCCTTTTCGCCCTTGCAGATACCATATTCGGAATCGGGAGTGAAGCTCATATCGGGAACAGGCTCGTTTGCAAAATATGTTTCCATATCCTTCATGCTTATCTCCTCGTTTGTTCCGAATACGACTCTCATTTTGCTGCCCGTAACACCGCATTCCTTCAGTATCCGCAGACAATACAAAGCGCATAGCGCCGCACCCTTGTCATCTGCAACGCCTCTTCCGTAGAGTCTGCCGTTCCTGCGGGTCAGAGCGAACGGCTCGCAGCTCCATTTTTCTGCGTTTGCAGGGACAACATCAAGATGAGTGAGAACTCCGCACAGCTTCTCCCCCTCACCATACTCCGCATGACCTGCGATATTGCCGATACTCTTTGTTTTCAGTCCGAAGCTTTCGGCTTTTTCAAGCATCCACTTCAACGCCTGCCCGGGGACTTCATCTCCTTCGGCAGAAACAGAGCGAATAGACAGCAATTCATTAAGATCACACAAAAATTCTTCTCTATAGCTTTCGATCATATCATCGAACGATTTCATATAGCCACCCTTTCAGATATATAACAGGTCAATGTTTTTTATTCTTTCACAGACTTATTTTTTCTTATCCGCCGTGTTGGTTTCATCAGGAGCTTCTTCGGATATATCATCGGAAGAATTTTCCCATACCGTTTCCTTATCGGTATCGTTTGCAGACTCTGTCACGTTTTCTACGTCGGTCTGTTTAACACCCGGATCTGCTGCCGCATTGTTTTCAGCAGGATCATTCACGGCGGTATCCTGCGTTATCTCAGACAAAGCGTCCTCTGCTACGGCGGTTTCGACGGTTTCGTCAACAGATCTCATCTTGTACTTTTTCTTCATCGGCTTTCTGCCGGCAACAAGATCACGGTATCTGTCACCAAGCTCATCGGCAGAACCGACAGCATACACCTTATAACTCTTCTTCATGCGTACCCTCGGTCCGAGGAGATTCTTCTTCTTTGAGATAAGCAGATATACAACATAAAGTAATACGCTTCCTGCGGAGATCATAATACCTATGTCAAGACCGGGAGTTTTATACTTAAACGAAATGTTGCTTGTCACACCGCCCGACACTCTTACAGCCATAAAACCGATGTCTACCTTCTCAATATCAACAGGCTGACCGTTCACCTCTGCCGACCAGCCGTTCTCAAACGGTACGCTGAAGAACACAAGTCTGTCCTTGCCTGAAGGCGGAGTAATCGTCGCTTCAAAGGAGCTTTTGCCGTATCTGAACGATGAACAAACATTGTCGGCAAGCTGAGTGCAGTCGTTTTTATATGTCTTTTCGTCATATTTCAGTGACTTTACGCTCACTATGTGCGTCATCATGCTGCCGAAACGCTTAGCCTGCTCGTCATTGAGAACGACAGCCTTCATAAGCAGGAGATGACGGAGATCCTCATCAAGAGAATAATACTGATCCTCTGTGATATACTTATCGAAATAGAATCCGTAGGGAAGATAATATTTATTCTCATAGATTTTGAACCCGTTCTGTGTGTCGATATATTTATATCCGGGCATTTTCGTCTTGCCCTCGTCATTCGCAAAATCGTTGGAATCAGTAGCGTCGTCGAACAAATATTTGACCGACAGCAGGCTGCGTATAGCGTAAGGGCCTGTTTCGGCACGGGAGCCTACATCTCTTGACACACCGAGAGTCGGATAGAATTCATAGATCGAACCCGGAACTACGCTCTGGAATGCCTGAATGGTAGGCTTTTGCCAGAACATACCCATATTATCCATAGAATCATAGAAATCTATTCTTATATTGTCAAAATCGTCTTCAAGTGTAATATCCTTACCGTTATTAAGACAATAAGGGATCACGAAATTATCTATATCATAGCTGTGGCTCTTGCCAAGTCCGATAAGGTAGCCCGAATAAACAACACAAACAACGCCGAGGCACGCCATCGCTCTCATATAGAACTTCTTCTTATCTCTCTTCATCAAGCTGATGAGGATAGTCACAAGCGCAAGCGACAGCATAGCTATCGAAACATAGATCCAGAATCTGTCACGGTAGCTCTCAAGACCAAGCATTTCTATAGTTTTATCCGTATCGGAATTCCCGTTCGGCATTATTCCGATACCCAATGCGATAGCCATTGTAATGACCGTAGTAAAAGTGATCGACTTTTTCCACTTTGTTTTGGAATTCTCTATAGCTATGATAGTTGCCAAAGAATACATCAGCGTAAGCATATAGAACCAGCGAGCGTAATATGTCATAACGAACATCTGGAAGATACTGTTGAGTATCGGAATGATCGTTGCAATCATCAAAAACGGCAGCAGCTTCTTGAGCCAGCCCTTGCTTTTGCTCTGCAGGAACCCGATAACGCCTGTCATGCCGAACAGCGGCAGCCATGCAGCGATCGACGCCCATTTTGAGTTGGAATCCGGTGTGAAGTTGGGTCTTGCGGGAATATCGGGCGGGAAGAACATCGAGGATATGATATGAAGATATCTCTGTTCGTTATCGTACAAAAGCGTGCCCCAACCCACGGGAGCATCGTTGACACGGGGGTTTTGCGTAACGAACAGTACCGTCGGAACAAGCATGATCGCAGTAGCGGCAAAGCCCACTACGACCTCAAACGCCAAAGCAAAGAAATCCTTTGACTTAAGCTTCCAGCAGTCCATATACATCTTGATAAACCAATATATGATAACAAACGCTACCATACCAACGAAGAAATAGTAGTTTACGAAGCAAGCCCAGAACACGGCAAGCGCTACAACTCCTCGCCTCTTTGTTTCCATGTATTCATCTATTGCGGCAAGAAGCAGAGGGAAAAATACTATTGCCTCATGGAAATGATTGAAGAATACATTATAGACGGAGAATCCCGAAAAAGCATAGAGAACGCCGCCCATAACGGCTAAGTTCTTATTCCTGACATATCTTCTGAGATAAATGTAACCCGTCAGAGAAGCCGAACCGAATTTCAGAATAAGCAGCGGTCCCATCATATATGGAACAAACTCGCTCGGAAACGGCAGCGTCAGCCAGAAAAACGGGCTTGTCAGCAAATAGAAAGTATACGACCCTATCCAGCTCGATCCAAGGTCGGTAGTGGTCGACCATCCGAGATTACCGTCTCTGATCGTATCGTGTACCATCTGATAAAAAGGGACCTGCTGAACGTTAAAGTCGCCGTAATAAAGAAAATAACCGTGTCCGATCACAATATACGGTATAAAGAATGCTGCTGACAGAAATAATCCGAGCAAAAACGCCTTATACCAGTAATGCTCCTTGCGGGCAGGGTTGTTAAGCCTTTGACCCATAATATGACCTCCTGTGTCTTAATGTATCCCGTTAATACGGTAAAAAAAGTCAATAACTATATTATAGCATAACAAAAAAGTAAATTCATTATTTTTATTATAAATTTGCAAAATTGTTTTATTTCCCTTATTTTGGAATTATTATGTTCTCTTTTTAGTGAACAATCAATAAAGAACTCATTATTTTGTATGCCTTTTGAGCTAAAAAAGCCTCGGCGGATAGAATCGTTCTGTCGCCGCCAAGGCTTATTTTTTCTGTATATACTGCCATTTCAGGCGGCTAATGCTTATTCATTCAACATTTTCATCAGATCATCCTCGGATATTATTGCAATACCCAGACTCTGAGCCTTCGTAAGCTTGCTGCCTGCGTCCTCTCCGGCAAGAACGTAGTTTGTCTTCTTTGACACGCTCGAAGTGACCTTTCCGCCGTTATCCTCGATGATTTTTGAAGCCTCGCTGCGTTTTAAGGTTGGCAGCGTACCTGTCAGAACAAAGATCTTTCCCGCAAAAATATCGTTTTGTTTTTCATCGACAGGCTCGGTCAGGTTGACGCCAAGCTCGCCGAACTCACGGATCATCTCTCGTGTCTTATCAAGAGAGAAAAACCCGACGACACTTTCTGCCATAGCGCTGCCTATGCCGTCGATAGCCATGAGAGAATCCATATCGGCGTCTGCAAGCTTTTCGGCAGTATTAAAATGCGCGCACAAGACTCTCGCCGCCTTTTGTCCCACAAGAGGAATGCCAAGACCCGTCACAAGGCGGCTTAGCGGATTTGACTTTGACTTTTCTATTGCGCCGATAATATTTGAGGCAGACTGCTCGCCCATACGTTCAAGGCGGCTTATATCCTCTGCTTTCAGGCGGTACAGATCGACAGGGGAACTCACCAGACCTTCGCTTTTGAGCAGTTCGAGCACGGCAGGACCCAGTCCGTCAATATCCATAGCGTCACCCGAAACAAAATGGATCAGATGCCGCATAAGCTGAGCCGGGCATGATGTGTTTGTACATCTGACGGCAGCGTCGCCCTCCGCACGGGATACAGGCGATGAACACGACGGGCAAAGCTTCGGCATTTCAAACGGGACGGTGTTCTCACCTCTTGCACGAAGTCCCACCACCTCAGGGATTATCTCGCCTGCCTTACGCAATATTACGGTATCGCCTATGCGAATATCCTTTTCTTTGATGAAATCCTCGTTGTGCAGAGTGGCTCTGCCGACAGTCGTTCCCGCAAGCAGCACAGGCTCAAATATTCCGGTAGGAGTCAGAACGCCCGTTCTGCCGACGTTTATTTCTATAGCATTTAAAACGGTATCCTTCTCTTCGGGGGGATATTTGTATGCCTCTGCCCATCTGGGGAATTTTGCCGTTGAACCAAGCTCTTCACGCTCTGCAAAGGAATCGAGCTTTACCACAGCGCCGTCTATCGGGAAATCAAATTCTCCCCTTGACTGTCCGATACGATCTATTTCTTTTATAACATCTTCGATATTGTCGTATCTGTTATAAAACGGGGCGACTCTGAAACCCAGCTCCGCAAGAAAATCTATCGACTGCTTGTGGCTCTGAAGCTCTGCGCCCTCGATCTGCTGAATATTGAACACAAAAATATCAAGCTTTCTTCGGGCTGTGATCTTTGAATCCTTCTGACGCAGTGACCCTGCGGCGGCATTCCGTGGGTTTTTGAAAGGCTTTTCGTCATGTTCCTCCTGATATTTCAGCAGATCAAGGAAGCTCTCGTCCGACATATAGACCTCGCCCCTGACTTCAAGGTACGGCAAAGCCTTAGACAACCGCAGCGGCAGCGAACGGATCGTTTTCAGATTATCTGTGATGTCCTCTCCGACACTGCCGTCACCTCTGGTCGATCCTCTGACAAACAAGCCGTTCCTGTATTCCGCCGAAACAGACAGCCCGTCAAATTTAGGTTCTACGACATACCGAGGAGCAGGCGAAACCTTTCTGACCTTCCTGTCGAAATCTCTAAGCTCGTCATAAGAAAAAGAATCGTGCAAGCTCTCCATAGGCACGGTATGCTCTACGGGGGAGAACTTCGCCGCTCTTTCACCGCCGACTCTCTGCGTGGGAGAATCCTCCTTTAACAGTACGGGGTATTCGTTCTCGAGATTTTCAAGCTCACGCAGCAGCATATCATATTCATAGTCGCTGATCTCGGGAGAATCGTTGTTATAATACCTATCGTTGTGATAATTGATCAGCTGTGTTAATTCCTCTACTCTTTTCTTTGCAGATTCAAAATCCATGTTCAGATCACCTTTATTATTTTTTGTTTACGGCAGACGTATCCCTTTCCAAAAGATACGTTGACTCAAGATCTGCCAGATGAAGCTTTACAGCCAACGGGTACTTTTCATACGCCTGACTGATGGTGTTCCCCCATGGACCATCAAATTCGCCCATATGCCAGCGGATAGCAACTGCTTCGGCAGTCTTCAACCGCATGAATCGTTCTATCAGAAATACGGATTTCTCTCCGTGACCGTACGGGAACTTATCTTCTATCGCATAATAAGGAACCTTATCCCACTTGCCTGTTTCTTCGTTCTTGACATTTCGTGAGGATACCTTATAGAATTCCGCTTTGCACAGGTCGTGAAGCAATGCGCATATCGCAAAGCTCTCCATACTATCCTTATCCTCTTCAAAATGCTTCTCTACCATTACTTTGAAAACGCTTATACTGTGCATTACAAGTCCTTCGTTACACGCACAGTGATACCTCGTGCTTGCAGGAGCAGAAAAAAAGTCTGTTTTTTCCATCCATTCAAGCAATTCCTTCGCCCCCTGACGATGAACATACTGATTAAAAAGCTCTATGAATTCTTCTTTATAACCCAAAAATATCACCTCTGTAGTATGTAAGCAACACCACACAAATACCGCCTAACGGCTTTGCGCCGGATCTGTGCAGTATTGCCTATATAGTATTAGAAGGCACCCGTGCGGATGCCTTCCGTAAAAAATATTATTATTTAGCCCGAGAAATTATTCCTCTGCTGCAGACTTTTCTGCCTCTGCAGGAGCTTCTGCGTCATTAAGCAAAGCTCTGATTGAGAGAGATACTCTCTTCTTCTCGTCGTTGATCTCTGTGATCTTAACCTTAACTGTTTGACCGACTGTAAGCTCGTCCTGAGGCTTCTCGATCCTGCGGTTAGCGATCTGTGAAATGTGGATAAGACCCTTAACGCCGGGAATGATAACAGCAAATGCGCCGAACGAACTCATGCCGTCGATGGTAACATCAATAACATCACCTACATTGTAGTTGTTAGTGAATACTGTCCACGGATTGTCCTCGTCTTTTCTGTAGCCGAGAGAAATATTCTTCTTCTCCTCGTCTATGCCCTTGACATAAACCTCTACAGTATCACCGACATTAACTACCTCGGAGGGGTGCTTGATTCTGTTCCATGAAAGCTCGGAGATATGTATCATACCGTCAACGCCGCCGATATCAACAAATGCGCCGTAGCTTGTGAGTGACTTAACAGTACCTGTGTACTTCTTGCCAACCTCAACAGAACTCCAGAATGCCTCTCTGAGAGCCTTGTTCTTTTCTCTCTGAACATTGCGGATAGAGCCGACTGCTCTTCTTCTGCCCTGCTGCTTGCTGATCTCAAGAAGCTTGAACTGAACAGTTGTCTTGAGGAGATTCTCCAACGGCTCGCCTCTGCCAACGCCCGAATGTGATGCGGGCACAAATACCCTGATATTGTTGCAAACGACAATAATGCCGCCCTTGATAACTTCTGTTACAATACCCTCAAGAACCTCATTGTTCTCGAGTGCTGCTTCAAATACATCCCAGCCCTTCATTGAGTCTACACGCTTCTTTGAAAGCATGATCATACCTTCCTGATCATTTGTACGCATGATGAGCAGCTCAAGCTCATCGCCTACCTTCACTACATCCTCGGGAACTACATTGGGATCGTTTGAAAGTTCGGTTATCGGAATATAACCTGTCTGCTTTCTGTCAAGATTGACATAAACAGCGTTGGGCTCGATCTTATCGACCACACCCATGATCCTGTCATTAGTGTTGAAGCTCTTTAATGACTCCTCCAGCATCTCGCCAAAATTCTCTTCTGCTACGTTTTCCATTGCCTCACCGGATTTATTATTCATTATATCCAGTACCTCCTTAATTATACTTGCGGGAGTTGATGCCCCTGCAGTAATGCCTATTTTATCGTCCTCTCGAAAAGAAATATGATCAAGCTCATCGGCTGTTTCAATCAGAAATGTTCTGCCACATCGTTTTCTGCAGATATCATAGAGCTTGTTTGTATTTGAGCTGTGACGTCCGCCGATAACGATCATTAAATTAGATCGATCTGCCAATTCCTCCGCATCTAATTGTCTTTGTGAGGTCGCATTACATATTGTATCAAAAAAAATTGAATTTGTACATAGTTTTTTGAATATTTTTAAAGATTTTTTGAATTCTTTTACATCAAATGTCGTCTGAGCAACCAGACAAACGGGATTTTCCGAAAGTCCCGGATAATTGTTTACCAATTTTTCCAATTCTTCGGCTGTTTTAAATGTAAAAACATCACCGCTGCAAAAGCCCATTATACCGACGACCTCCGGGTGACTGCTGTCACCTGCGATCAGCACGGTATAACCCTTTTCCGACATTTCGCCCGCTATCTTATGTATCTTGGACACAAAGGGACAGGTAGCGTCTACAAAATCAATTTCTTTTTCCTTTATCAGATCGTACACACTTTTTCCGACACCGTGTGAGCGGATAACAAGCGTACAGCCGCTTTCGGCGTCCTCCGGGCTGTCAACAGAAAACACGCCCTTTTTCTCAAGATCGCTGACCACACTTTTGTTATGTATAATAGGACCGAGTGTACGAACCTTTTTATTCTCGCAAGCAAGCTTTTCGGTTATCCTGACCGCTCTGTCCACACCGAAGCAAAAGCCTGCTGTTTTTGCAACTGTAATTTCCATTATATCATCTCTTTTGGAACTCGTTTCTCTGTTTTTCTCTCATTGATGCAAGTATTTCCATGAAGCGCTTAGCCGCTTCTCTGTACTCCTTTGCATTGCCCTCGGTTATTCCAAGCTCCTCACAGGTGATCGGTTCGCCAAATGTGATCTTTGTTTTCCGAAACGGCTTCAGAAAACCCTTTCTCGGAGTGATGCAGCACGGCACTATCGGAGTGTTGCTCTGATGGGCTATCATAAAAGCGCCGCCGTGACCTCTTCCAAGCTCGCCTGTCTTTGATCTTGTGCCTTCAAGGAATATTCCTATGCTGTTATTCTCTTTGAGCAGTTTGTTTGCATTATCTATCGCTTTTCCGCCGTCCTGTCCTCTGTCAACGGGGAATGCTCCGAACGACCTGATGAGAGCAGCCAGAAGCTTGTTCTTGAAAAGCTCCTTCTTTGCCATGAACAGAACCATTCTTTTCTGACTGTAATTGATCATGATAGGATCAACCAGGCTGACATGGTTGCTGCACACGATGACCGCCGTATCCTCGGGCAGATGTTTGCCGTTTTGCACCTCGGTAGGGTATATCACATGAAAAATAAATGCGCATATCACTCTTGCGAGCGGATAGAAAAAAGGTTTCTTTTTCATAGCTTTTCCTCAATGATCTCAACTATCCTGTTAACAGACTCCTCAAAACTAAGCTCCGACGTATCCACAAGGATACTGTCCTCCGACGGCTTCAGCGGAGCGATCTCCCGATGAGAATCCTGATAATCTCTTTTTATAAGCTTATCCAATACATTATTATACTCTGTTTCTTCGCCTTTTTCAAGCAGCTGGTTATATCTTCTTTCGGCTCTTTTTTCGGGCGACGCCGTGAGGAATATCTTCACATCTGCATCGGGAAGGACTACCGTGCCTATATCTCTGCCGTCCATGAGTATGTTTCCGTTTGCGGCAAGCTCCCTCTGAAGATCAAGCAAAAACGCACGCACCATTGGTATCTTAGAAACATCAGACGCTTTCAGCGATACCTCCTCGGTACGAATTTTATCATTTATATTCTCTCCGTTGAGTATCACGCACTGCTCGTTGTTCTCAAATTTCAGCTCTATCTTAGCAGATGCGAGCAATGTTCTTAGTGAATCTTCGTCATTGGTATCCGTGCCGCTCTTTATTGCCGAATAAGCAATCGAACGGTACAAAGCGCCCGTATCGACATGAACAAATCCCAGTCTTCTTGCCGCCTCGGTGCATATGGAGCTTTTCCCTGCACCCGAAGGTCCGTCTATCGCAACATTAATCATTTTTTACACCTCATTATTCAAAATAGAATTTCCTGCAAGATAGCCCGTAGAGAACGCTATCTGCAAATTGAAGCCGCCTGTGTATGCGTCAACATCTATTACTTCTCCCGCAAAATACAAGCCGCTGCACAGCTTTGACTGCATTGTCTTAGGGTCGATCTCCTTGACCCTGATCCCGCCCGAGGTAACGATCGCCTCTTCAATAGGGCGAAACTCCTTAAACGTCAAGGTGAGCTTTTTTAACGCAGCAAGCAGCTTCATTCTCTCTCCCTTTGTTATCTCGTTACATTTCTTATGCGGCTCGATTCCCGAGAGCATTACCGAAATTGGTATCATCTTCTTCGGCAGGAGATCGCCCAAAGCATTGAGCAGATCCTTATTGCGGTACTTTTCAAGATCTCCGATAATTCTGCGGTCGAGCTGCTCATCACTCAAGGCAGGCTTGAGATCAATAACAAATCTGTATTCGGGGCTTTTTTTAAGATCCATGTGCGAGCTTGCGCTCAGAACCATAGGTCCCGAAATTCCGTAGTGTGTAAACAGCATTTCACCGAAGTCGGAGTAGATCTCTTTATTTTTATTGTTATATACTTTCAGCGTGACATTTTTCAGAGATAAGCCCTGAAGCTGTCCGCACCATTCTTCATTAACGACTATGGGAACAAGCGACGGTACGGGTTCTATGATCGTATGCCCTGCCTGTTTTGCGAGCAGGTATCCGTACCCGTCCGAACCGGTCTTAGGATAGGAGCAGCCGCCGCAGCACACGACAACAGCATCTGCCGTATATCTGCCGTTATCGGTTATCACGCCTTTGACGGCATTATTTTCCATGATCAGGTCGGTCACATTATCATTGACGAGCTTGATACCGTACTTTAATATCTGCCTGAACAATGCGTCTATAATATCCACAGACTTATCGGACACGGGAAAAACCCTGTTTCCTCTCTCTGTTTTGAGCGGTACTCCGCACCCCTCGAAGAAGTCCATTGTATCATGGGGAGAAAACGCAGCGAATGCGCTGTACAAAAAACGGCTGTTTGTCGGAACAGAGGCTATCAGAGTATCCCTGTCACAGTTGTTTGTTACGTTACATTTTCCCTTTCCCGTGATAAGCAGCTTGCGTCCGATCTTGGGATTCCTGTCGATGAGAGTAACCGTGATGCCTCGCTTTGCTGCCATAATAGCTGCCATACAGCCCGATGCGCCCGCACCAACCACTATAATGCTTTTATCGGTCATTTTTTCTGCTTTCTCCGTTCTTTATATATAGATCGTATCTGTCCCAGATATTTTCAAGCTGTTTGAAGGTCTGTGTGACCTCCTCACGCTTTTGCTCGACCGTTGCCACGATCAGAGCATTGATAAGACTAAGGGGAGCGACAAGCGAATCGACAACTGATGCCATATCACTCTTGGCGATCAGCACACGATCGGCGATCGCTGTTACCGGAGAAGTCATACTGTCGGTGATAGCGATTACATGGGCTCCCTGTGAAGAAGCGAATGTCATTGCTTCAACTGTCGAAGAAGAATATCTCGGAAAGCTGATACCGATCATAACGTCCTGCTTGTCTATTCTGAAAAGCTGTTCATACATCTGAGTTTTGCTTGTCGTTTCGATAATCTTGACGTTGCCGAAGATCAGCTCAAAATAATAGCCTAAGAACCGTGCCAGGGCAAACGAGCTTTTTACCGCAAAAATATAGATCGTCCTTGCATTGACTATATCGTTAACTGCATTTACAAACGACTCGTCATTATTCTCGTCCATCGTCTTTTTGATGAGCTTGATATCCTGATTCAACACACTCGACAGCACGTTCCCGTAATCTATTCTGTCGGAGGCAACATCAATTCTCTGCACCGAGGTGAGCTTATCTCTGATCATCTCCTGCATAGCCTTCTGAAGCTCGGGGTAGCCTTCATAGCCTATTTCGGTGGCAAATCTTACAACAGTCGATTCGCTGACGCCTACGTTTTCGCCGAGCTTTGAAGCTGTCATATATGCTGCCTTATCATAGCGTGTGGAGATATAATCCGCAATCAGCTTCTGCCCTTTTGACAGTGTGCCGTATGAGCTGCTTATTCTGTCGAGTAAATTCTGCATAATGATTCCCCCTTAACAACAAGTCAAGTGAATATCTCCGAAAATGAAGATACTCACTTTCCAAATGATCTTATTAATCTTCATCAAAGAAGATATCATCGTATTCGTCATCGGCTACGATATGACCGTCCTCATACGCTACCCTCGGCAAAGGCTCGACACGCACAGTCTGTTCAGTGGCAAAGCCGAGCTTCACAAGCCTGCCGTTGACCTTTTCGCCGCATATCTGATATATCACGGCAAACACAGGCACCCCCATCAGCATTCCTACAAAGCCGAACAGTCCTCCGCCCACAAGCACGCTGAACATTATCCAGAAGCCCGATATTCCCAGCTGATCGCCGAGAATCTTCGGTCCGATAACATTACCGTCAAGCTGCTGTATAATAATGATTATTATTCCGAAAAGAAGTGCCTGCCACGGGTCGATCATTACAAGCAGTACCACTCCCGGGATAGCTCCGATAATAGGTCCGAAAAACGGGATTATATTTGTGATGCCAACGAACACGCTGAGCAGCACTGCATATTCTATTCCTACAATACGCAGTACGATAAAGCACATAACGCCTATGATCGTCGAATCTATGAGCTTACCGTATAAGAACTTACCTACCTTATTATTACAAATATCAACAGTACGCAGAAGCCTTCCCAGGAACTTCTGAGGGACAAGGGCATATGTTATCTTTTTGATCTGATTCATCAGTGTTTCTTTATTTGCAAGATAATAGATGGATACGATAACACTCAAGAGGAAATTATAGAAAACATTATAAACATTCTTTGTGAAATCGAATATGTGCGGGAACAGATAATTTGTGAGTCCCTGCATTATCGCATTGATGTCAAACAAAGCGGTGGTATCGCCTGTCTGACCCGAACCGATATGCTGCTGAATAAACGAGTTCAGATCTTCGAACATCTCGGACATGAATTCATACTCAAAGCCGAGTTTTGCGGCAACATTAAACACCCATTCCTGGAAGGAGATGTAGTATACCTCAAAGTTATCTATTACTCCCTGAATACTGTTTGTGATCTGAGGAATGATTATACTGAGCAAAAGGACTATTACCGCAAAAAGGATAACATAAGAAAAAATAAGGGACAAAGGCTTCCTGAGCTTTACTAAAAATTCATCGCCCTTATTCTTTATTTTAGAAGGCTCTTTGTCCATAAAGACAAACGCCTTGTTCATAAAAAACATATACGGAATATTAAGAACATAAGCCAATACGAATCCAACCATAAAAGGAGTAAGCACTTTAAGAATGTTCTCAATTATGCCGATGATCATATCAAGTCTTGTAAGAACAAGAACCAATATGCCCGCAAAAGCAATGAGTGAAAGTATCGATTTAAATGTTCCCTTGGACACCAGCCTGCCCCCTTTCTTTGAGATTCTGTTACTATCTTTTTGTTACTATCTTTTATAATATACCAAATCCGACAAAAAGTAAAGTGCTGAGAAAAATTTTATCAGAACAGTGACATCTGATTTGATTCGGGCAGATCGCCGAACGCTCCGTTTTCTCTGAGCATTTCAATGACCGTCTTTGAAACCTTTGATTTTGCCTGAATATCCTCGATAGAGAGGAAATCGCCGCTTCTGACCACATCAACAAGACTTTCTGCGGCAGCTTCGCCGAGTCCGGGCAGAGAGCAGTAGGGCAGTCTGAGAGAATCGCCTTCAATAACGAACTTCTTTGCCTCGGACTTATATATATTGATAGGCAGCACCTTTATACCTCTTGCAAGCATTTCGTTGACGATCTGCAGAGTTGCAAGGTCGGTCTTTTCCTTTGCGGTAGCAGAATTGCCTTTATTTATAATATCCCTTATCTTTTCTTCTACGGCCGCTTTTCCTTTGAGAGCAGATTCGGCGTCAAAGCTTTCTCCGCGAACCGTAAAGTACGCAGCATAATAAGCAAGCGGCTCATGTACCTTATACCAGCCCAGCCTGAGCGTAGAGATCATATATGCCGCAGCATGGGCTTTCGGGAACATATATTTTATCTTCATGCACGAATCTATGTACCACTGCGGCACATCGTGATCCTTCATCGCCTGTATATGCTCCTCTGTCAGCAGCTTTGTTGCCTTTCCCTTACGAACAATCTCCATGATCTTGAACGCCATCTTCGGTTCAAGTCCCTTATGCAGCAGATAGGTCATAATACTGTCACGAGTACCGATAACCTCGGAGATCGTGCAGGTGCCGTTCTTTATAAGATCGGCTGCATTGCCGATCCATACGTCCGTACCGTGGGAAAGACCCGAAATCTGCAGAAGGTCGGAGAAGGTTTTCGGCTGTGATTCTACAAGCATCTGACGCACAAAGCTCGTGCCGGATTCAGGCAGAGAAAACGTTCCCGTCTGAGAATCAATATCCTCAGGCTTAATGCCGAGGGCTTTGGTTGAGGTGAACAGCGACATAACGTCAGGGTCGCTCATCGACACGTCCATTACGCTGATCCCTGTGAATTCCTCAAGGTAATGATAGATCGTCGGAACATCGTGACCAAGCTCGTCAAGCTTGCATATGGTATCGTGTATGGAATGGAAATCGAAGTGTGTTGTGATATTATCGGACTTCTGATCGTTGGCAGGTCTTTGTATCGGGCAGAAGTCAAAAACGCTCATTCCTCTCGGAACTACTACCATGCCGCCCGGGTGCTGACCTGTTGTTCTTTTTATACCGGTACAGCCCTGAGCAAGTCTTTGCTCCTCGGCTTTGTGAAATATCTTGCCGTTTTGCTCGGCATACTTCTTGACATAGCCGAAGGCGGTCTTATCCGCAACTGTCGCAATAGTACCCGCTTTGAACACATTCTCCTTACCGAAAAGCTGTTCGGTATATCTGTGAGAATTCGACTGGTATTCGCCGGAAAAGTTAAGGTCGATATCGGGGACTTTATCTCCGTCGAACCCTAAGAATGTTTCAAAGGGTATCTCGTGACCGTCACGGTGATACGGTGTGCCGCACTTCGGGCAGTTCTTTGCGGGGAGATCGAAGCCCGAACCCACGCTGCCGTCTGTGATGAATTCGCTGTTTTTGCACTCGGGATTCGGACACAGATAATGCGGACAAAGCGGATTTACCTCGGAGATACCCGACATTGTTGCAACGAACGATGATCCTACCGAGCCTCTCGAACCGACTAAATAGCCGTGCTCTTCCGAGTCTGCCACGAGCTTCTGAGCCGTCATATAAAGCACAGAAAATCCGTGCTTTGTGATCGAACCCAACTCTCTGTCAAGACGAGCCTTGACTATTTCGGGCAGCGGATCGCCGTACATTTTCTTTGCACGCTCCCATGTAATAGTAGTGAGCTGCTCCTCCGCACCGTCGATGAACGGCGGAAAATTACCGTCGGGGATAGGCTTGATCTGCTCTATCATATCGGCAATTTTATTGGTATTTTCAACTACTATCTCATACGCTTTCTCCTCGCCGAGATACTCAAACTCCTTGAGCATTTCCTTCGTTGTGCGGAGATAAAGGGGCGCCTGATGGTCGGCGTCGTCAAAGCCCTTGCTCGCCATGATGATCTTTCTGTATTCCGACATATACGGGTCGAGGAAATGTACGTCACAGGTAGCCACAACGGGGATCCCGAGATCCTCGCCGAGCTTTATCACCGTTTTGTTAAAATTAATTATCCCGTCTATCGAATCTACTGTGTTGTTCCTGACCATAAACTCGTTGTTGCCGAGCGGCTGTATCTCAAGATAATCATAGAAAGAAGCTATCTCTTTCAGCTCCTCATATGATTTCTCGCCCTTTACGATAGAATGGTAAAGCTCGCCTATCTCACAGGCGCTGCCCAGAAGAAGACCCTCTCTGTGACGCATAAGCACAGACTTTGGTATCCTCGGACGTCTGTAAAAATAGTTCAGATGAGCATATGATATCAGCTTGTAAAGGTTTTTTAGTCCCGTAAGGTTCTTTACAAGGATTATCTGATGATATGTTTTAAGCTTTTTAAGCTCCTCTGTCGAAAGCTGCGAGCAGTTCTGACAAATAGCGTCTTCCCCCTCAAACGGCTTGCTGTTATCAGATACGGTATCGTCTATAAAGTATGCCTCCGTACCGTAAATGACCTTGATGTTGCCGCCGCTTTTCTGAATATCATTGAGAGTATTCATCGCCTCGGGGAACGCCTGCGCAACGCCGTGATCCGTTATTGCTATTGCGGGCATACCCCATTCAAAGGCACGTCTGATGAGATCGCCTGCGGGAGTAACGCCGTCCATGTCGGACATATTTGTATGCAGATGAAGCTCGCATCTCTTTACGGGTGCTTTGTCAACGATCTTCACCTTCTTAGCCGTTGCAATAGAAACAGCGTGCATAACAATTTCGTTATCGTAGCGATCAAACTGAACATCACCCTTGACAACAATGGTAGAACCCGATTTTAAAATATCGAGCGGCTTGCATTTCTCTATACTTTCGATGATCTTGACGGTCATCGAACTTGTGTAGTCTGTAATAAGAATTGTAACTATATATTTCTTTCCGTCCTTTGTTGTGCGGAAATCAAGGCTGAAGATATCGCCCCATATCATGCAGCTTCCCGTTTCTGCCGAAAGAGTATTTATCGGGATAGTATTCACCTTGGTGATCGCCCTGCCGTAAAGCGGCTTTGCGCTCTTGTCTGCGATGACAGGTACAAGAGTATCTCCCTGCCTGACTTCGATCTCCGGAGCAGCTTTCTCTGCTTTCTCACGTTTTTCATCTGCCGAACGCATAGTTTCTTCGTGACGTTCAACCTGCTCCATCGCCGCTTCTCTCGCTTTAAGCTCTTCGATATGCTGCTGCATTTCGATATAATCCTTGTTATCGAAGCTCATGACCGTAACGCCCTCAAACCCGACGCTGAACCTTTTTTCAAACATATTAAAAATTGCGTCGGAGATCAGCCGTTCTGCGTTTTGTCCTTTGATCACGGCTTCTCCTCCGTGATAGAGAGTGATAATAAAGCTGTCGTCTTCGATCCTCGCCTCTGCGTCCTTGAATGTTCCGTTAAGCGTTGCATTGTCACGTTTTAAATGCAGAACAATTTCGGGAAAATATTTTTCGGTGAACAATTCGGAGGGGAATTTCGTATTCACACGAACGCTGCCAAGCTCCAGGCTTCTTTTCAGCTCGTTTTCAAACTGTAAAACATCGCTCTGCGATACAAGCTTTCCGAACCTCACCGTTATGACCATAGTCAGATCCTGTTTATTTATATTTACTTCCATTGCGGAAATATCGCCATCGGCAAGCCTGTCAAGCAGGTCGTCCGATGCATATCCTCTGAATGTTTCCAGATATTTACTCAAATCATGCCTTCCCTTCTATAAAAAACTTACCATATAAATATCAGAACATAATATATGTAGTCACTTTATCATTGAATCCGATATAGCGATCCTGATATCCATTAGCTGCATAAACGATCAAGGCTTCTCTCAGCGCTTGCAATGCATCAGGATTATCATTCAAACCATCCGAATATACAAGATACCAGCTAATATCATTTCCTTTTACAATTTGTTTAAGCGTAGGAAACTTTACATCTCCTTTGTAATCAAAAAGAAATTTGTATTTATCGCTCGGTTCCATAACCGGCCCGTTTGAAAGATATTTTGAAAGATAAAAGAGTTTAATGTCATTCTCCCGATCTATTGTTCCGCCGCAAAAAGCCTTCACTTTTTCAGTGTACGGAATTTTATATTCCTTACGTTCTTCATCTCTCAGCTTATCGTTAACAAAAGCCATTGTTACTGCCTCTTTCAATTCATTTTTTAGAGTTCACATTTCTGCTTAAAGCTTTCCGATCTCCTCCATAAGAGTATCGAGAAGCATATCCTCCGACACCTTGCGTATAATCTCACCCTTTTTGAAAACAAGTCCTACTCCGTCGCCGCCTGCGATACCTATATCGGCTTCTCTCGCTTCGCCGGGTCCGTTCACAACACAGCCCATGACAGCTACGGTAATACTCTTGTTACAGTCTGCAAGCCGCTTCTGCGCCTCGTTTGCGATAGAGATAAGGTCGATCCTCGTTCTTCCGCAGGTCGGGCACGAAATGAACTTCACGCCGCTTGTGTCAACATCTATCGCCTTGAGAATATCCCTTGCTGCATACACTTCTTTTACGGGACTGTCTGTAAGCGATACCCTTATTGTGTCGCCGATCCCGTGCATAAGCAGCGAGCCTATGCCTGCGGCGGATTTGATCAGACCCATTCTCTCCGTACCTGCCTCGGTAACTCCGAGGTGAAGCGGATAATCGCACTTTTCGCTTGCAAGCTCATATGCCTTTATCATCGTACCGACGGTAGAGGATTTCATCGAAAGAACTATATCATAAAAATCAAACTTCTCTAAAAGCGACGCATGGAACAAGGCGCTTTCGCACAAGGCTTCTGCCGTGGGAGAGCCGTACTTGGCAAGGATATTTTTCTCAAGCGAACCAGAGTTTACACCTATCCTTATGGGAATACTGCGTGAACGACAAGCCCTCACCACTTCGCGTACTCTGTCGTCACTGCCGATATTGCCGGGATTTATGCGAACCTTGTCGATACCTGCATTTACAGCTTCGATCGCAAGCCTGTAATCAAAATGAATATCTGCAACTATAGGAGCTTTGACCTCTTTTTTTATCGCCTCGATAAGCTTTATTGCGCTCATATCGGGTATGGCGATCCTGATTATCTCGCAGCCTGCCTGTTCAAGCTCCTTTGCCTGTCTTACGCTGCCCTCTATATCCGTGGACGGAATATTAATCATTGACTGTATCGAAACAGGCGCGCCGCCGCCTATCTCTACGTTCCCTGCTTTTACACGAATCTTACTGCTCATAATAATTCTCCTATCCAATGAACCCTGTTCCGTTAAACAGCTTTACAACATCATTTATTGTTATGAATCCTATGAACGCAAGCAGGATCAGGAATCCGACCGTATGGATCGCGCCCTCGTATTTTTGAGGTATGGGCTTCCTGATTATCACTTCAATAAGCATAAACAGGAATCTTCCCCCGTCAAGCGCAGGCAGCGGCAGTACGTTGACGATACCCAGATTCACCGTGATTATCATCATCACATACAGGATATTGTTGACAGCCTCGCCAAAGCCCGATTCAAGACCTACCTGCGCAGCCTGCTTTACAACAGATGCCGTACCCACAGGGCCTGCTATATCGTTCATTCCGAACCTGCCGGTTACAAGTCCCGACAAGCTTATCCAGACTACCTTTACTACAGAATAAGTGTTTTTGGCGGATTCGGTTATCAATGTTCCGATATTTTTCTTTATCGGCTCGACCGAAAAATCAAGCGCAACGGTCGGCTCGTCATCTTCGCCGAGATAAGTGTAAAAATCGACATTCTCTACGGTGATCCTCTGACCTTCCCTGATAACGTCAACATCTGTGCGGAAACGTCTGCGTTCGGGCATAAACTCACGCTCCTCCGGCTTGTAGTCCGTTTTCGCAAGCCTGTTGACCTCGGCTATCGTATTTTTGGTTATAGTATCGGCTTCTTCTTTTGAAGTACAAACATTTATATTCTTTATACCTTCGTCAAACGCATTGGTTATTTCCAGCAGTTCGTCTTCGGTATAATCCTCTTCCTTGAGAGATGTATATTGTCTTAAAAGAGTATAGCCGCAGTCTTCTTTGTAAATTGAGAAATCATTCCCGTCAACTGTTTTAATTTCCAGCAAAGCCAGTGCAAAGGAAATATCTCTCGAGCAATTTATCTTGTAATCCCCGATCTCCACGATCTTATCGCCCGACTGAAGTCCCGATTTTGATGTAAAGGCAGCCTGTGCGAAGTCTGCAATAGTAGTTGAAGAAAAAGCAGACGACTGCCCCATGAGTATCATCATCATTACAAGGCCCAGAACGATATTGTTGAACGCTCCTGCGAGAACGATGATCATTCTCTGCCACACGGGTTTGTTTATCAAAGCTCTATCGTTATCGCTTTCTTCATTTTCGCCTTCCATAGCACAGTAACCGCCGATCGGCAGCAGACGAACCGTGTATTTAGTTTCTCCCTTTTCAAACTGAAAAAGCTTGGGACCCATACCTATGGCAAATTCATTGACCTGTACCCCGAACTTTTTCGCCGTAATAAAATGTCCGAACTCGTGTATAAAAATAATGAATTCAAATATAAGTACGCCTATCACGATCAAAGCTATTGTAGTAAGAATAAAAATCAGATCCTTCCGTAACATCTTTATGTCGTAATAACACCATTCGGCAATATCCAAATGGTGTTATTCTTCTTATCATTGTTTTATATATTGTTTTGCATATTCTCTTGCGGCAAGATCCGCAGCAAGTATATTATCGAGGGTGTCGGCAGTATCGACCTTAATATTCTGCGTAACAGTCTCGACTATTTCTCCTATATCGGTGAACGAAATTTTTCCGTTCAGGAACATTGAAACCGCCTCTTCATTTGCACCGTTGACAAGCACAGGCGCAGTGCCGCCCCTCTTCAGAGCCGCTTTGCAAGCACCCAGACACCTGAAGGTTTCATAATCGGGTTCGTAGAACGACAGCGAGCATGCTTTTGTCAGATCAAGCACGCCGACGTCACACGCTGTTCTGTCTGGATAAGTCAAAGCATACTGGATAGGTATTTTCATATCGGGTACACCCATTTGCGCTATAACAGAATTATCCACATATTCTATCATAGAGTGAACGATGCTTTCACGGTGTACGACCACATCGATATTATCTGCCGATACGTCAAACAGCCATCTTGCTTCTATTATTTCCAGACCCTTATTCATCATACTTGCCGAATCAACGGTAATTTTAGCGCCCATGCTCCAGTTCGGGTGATTTAGCGCTTCTTCAACCGTAACATTTTTCAGCTGTTCATATGTTTTTCCGAAGAACGGACCTCCCGAAGCGGTAAGAATAAGCCTTTTTAGCATTTTCTTATCGTGGCAGCCCTGCAGACACTGGAAAATTGCAGAATGCTCGCTGTCTACGGGATATATCCTCACGCCGCTCTCTGCGGCGCTGCTCATTACAAGATCGCCGCCGGCAACGAGAGTTTCTTTATTGGCAAGCGCAATATTCTTCCTTGCGGAAATAGCGGCTAAAGTCGGTCTTAATCCTATCATACCGACAACCGATGTCAAAACTGTGTCTGCCTCTTTTATAACGGCGGCTTCCATAAGGCCGTCCATACCGTAAGATATTATTGTGTCGGTATCCTTTACGGCAGCGCGCAGCTTATCGGCATACTCCTTCGTACCCGCAACAGCAAGACGGGGTTTGAACCGTCTTATCTGTTCCTCAAGCAGATCGATACTTCTGTTTGCGGTGATCGCCGCAACACGTATATTAAGCTTGCTGCACACTTCAAGCGCCTGTGTTCCTATCGAACCTGTTGAACCGAGAATAGATACACATTCCGTCATAGCTTACCCCAGCCTTCCCGAAACGATCGGCATAAACATTACGATTATCATCATTACAGGCGAAGAGAAGATAACACTGTCAAAGCGGTCAAGCATACCGCCGTGACCGGGTATCAAAGAACCGTAATCCTTGACGCCGATACTTCTCTTGATAAGCGAGAAGCTAAGATCGCCTATTATAGAGATTATCGAACCTAATAATCCGAACAATCCCAATGAAAAATAATTTACTACTTCTCCTGTTTTGAAGAAGAATTTCTCAAAAACAACTCCTATCAGAAGCGAAAGCAAAGCACCTGCTATCACTCCGGAAACAGCTCCTTCAACTGTTTTCTTCGGGCTTATCTTCGGGCATAGCTTATGCTTTCCGAGAAGACTTCCTCCGAAATATGCCGCTGCGTCGGCAAGCCACGGTGTAGCAAGCGCTGTCACGGCATAGAAAATACCGACAATATTAGACGAATGATCAAACACATATATTACTGTCCACAATCCCAGAGTACACATCAGGGTAATGATGAAGGCATATGATAAATCAGGAAACACCACATGCTCATGATTGAATATCATAGACAGGAACAGTGCCGTAACATATACAAATGTCAATATCGGTACTACATAGTTGTATGAATAAAACAGGCAGAATATGAAGCAAAAGGCAATACAGGGTACGGAAATAGTAAGCTTTTTGTCAAGCTTATTTGCAGATAAGCCTTCAAATACGCACATCGAAGCCACTATCGCAAAGCCGATATCAACAGCTATTCCGTAAAAACTGCCCAGAATCATAATACCTACCGCTATCGGTATTCCTACCACTGCAGATAAAACACGGGTTTTCATTGATTACACACCACCAAATCTTCTGTTGCGTTTAGAGTACTCAAGCAGCGCTCTTTTCAGATCCTTTTCGGTATAGTCAGGCCACAATACATCGTCTATATAGTATTCTGCATATGCCGACTGCCACAAAAGAAAATTCGACGTTCTGTGTTCGCCGCTTGGTCTGATTATAAAGTCCGGATCGGGCTGACCTGCCGTATATAAATGATCCGAGATCAGCTTATCGTCTATCTCTGACGGTGACAATTCACCCCTTGCGATACGCTGCCCTATCAGCTTCGCCGCATGAACGATCTCGGCACGTCCGCCGTAATTCATAGCCAAGTTGAGAACCATTCCGTCCCTGACCGACGACAGCTCCTGATTCTCCTTCATCAGCGCCTGAATATCCTCGGGAAATGCCGATATATCACCTATAAACCGCAGAATGATCGTATCATCTCTGAAATCTCTGAGCGCCTCCTGCAGATACTCCCTGAAATACCTCATCAGGGTATTGACCTCCTCGGGCGGTCTGTTCCAGTTCTCAGTGGAAAACGCATAAAGTGTAAGATACCTGATCCCTATATCGCTGCAATAGCGGCTTATTTTCCTGAAGGTTGTCGCCCCTGCCTTATGACCTGCAGTTCTCGGCAGACCTCTTTTCTTTGCCCATCTGCCGTTGCCGTCCATTATTATTCCCAGATGCTCGGGCAATTTTATTTTTGAAATATCAATATCATCAGATGATGATACGCTTGAAAAGAATCCCATAAGCTAACACCAAAGCCGTCAGATCGACATTACTTCTTTCTGCTTCGCCTCGCAAAGCTGATCTATCTGCTTGATATACTTATCTGTAAGCTCCTGAACCTTCTTCTCCATCTTCTTGAGATCGTCCTCGGTGATATCACCGCTCTTCTTCATCTTCTTGAAGTCCTCTATCGTATCACGGCGGATATTTCTGATATGAACTTTCTTTGCCTCTGCCGTCTTTGATACATCCTTAACAATATCCTTACGTCTGTCCTCGGTGAGCGGCGGGAAAATAAGACGAATGATCTTGCCGTCGTTCTGAGGATTGATGCCTATATCCGATGACTGGATAGCTCTCTCGATAGCTTTCAGAACGGTAGCGTCCCAGGGCTGGATCGTTAGGGTTCTTGCTTCTGTTACAGAAACAGCTGCGACCGCATTGATTGGCGTAGGCGAGCCGTAGTAGTCTACCGTAATTCTGTCGAGAATGTTCGGATTTGCACGACCTGCTCTGATCTCTCTGTACTCTACCTCAAGATGATCTACTCTTTTGTTCATTCTTTCTTCGCATTTTTTAAGTGTTTCTTTCATTGTTTATTCCTCCGTAATTCTGTATTATTATCTCAGTTAGTAACGACCGTTCCGACATTTTCGCCGCAGACAGCCTTGACAATATTATCTGTATCCTCCACACTGAACACAAGTATCGGCAGTGAGTTATCCATGCAAAGCGACGCTGCTGTGCTGTCCATCACCTGAAGTCCCTTGTCAAGGACCTCCTTGAACGTGAGCGTATCGTACTTGACCGCATCGTCAAATTTGTGAGGATCTTTGTCATATACTCCGTCAACCATAGTCGCCTTGAGCATTACGTCTGCTCCGACCTCGATCGCTCTCAGAGCTGCGCCCGTATCTGTTGAGAAAAACGGATTTCCCGTACCGCAGCCGAACACTACGACTCTGCCCCTGCTAAGATGTCTTTGAGCCTTATCCTTTACATAAAGCTCGGCAACCTGCGGCATAGCCAGAGCGGTCTGAACTCTTGCGTCAACGCCCATCTGCTGCAGTGTGTCTGCTACACCCAGAGCATTGATCACCGTGGCAAGCATTCCCATATGATCTGCTCGTGTTCTGTCCATACTGCCGCTTGATCTTCCTCTCCAGAAATTTCCGCCTCCGACAACTATCGCAACTTCCACGCCCATGCCGATAAGCGTCTTGACAGGCTCGCAGTATTTTGTCACCGTATCAAAATCGATACCGGATCTCTGTTCTCCGGCAAGAGCTTCTCCGCTGAGCTTGAGGAGAACTCTTTTATATTTAGGTTCCATTTATGATCAATCCTCCGTTTTATATATCCAAATTCTCGGTAATTTTTCGCTATTACTACTATTTTACAATAAACTGTGCAATCTGTAAAGAAGAAATATTCATTATTCATGATTTTTTAAAATTCGATTTCTCGTTATCAGTATCTATTTTTGACGAATAATTATGTTCATATATATTATTATCCTATTATCTGTCCCGATTAAAATTGGAGCGAAATCCAACGGCTGCGTTTATATTTTTATGCATACCGTTTTTTCTGGCGTTTGACAATTATTCACATAAGTCCGACTTATATATTGAAAAGTCGTTCTGCTTAGTAATGACAATAATGTATTTCAATTTCCATTTTAAAAAATCCGGATATGAGAATACTAATGTCAAGGTAGGTGCTGATCAAATCGAGTACTCATATCGCGCGGCAGATTTTCAGGCAAATTGTTCGAAAAATTCGCAGGAATACTGACGTATTTCAAGAATTTTGAGAGCAATTTGGCGAAAAGATGCAAGCGAGATGGGTGCTCAGCCCAAAGGGCGTGAATTGATCAGCAGCTGCCAAGGAGGTGATAATTTGAGAAAAGCAATAAGATCGGTATGTGTTCTTTTAACTGTTATTTGTACAGTTGTTTTTTCGTTCTGTATTTCAATGAGCAAGAAATTGCCCGATGATTATATTTTTAATAAAAACGAAAAATTGACCGTTGCACGATACGGCTTCATGTCGTTCCGAAAAAACCGACCCGATACAACGGTAAGCTGCTCTCTCGGGAACGATTCCTCGGACGGGAAACTCATGTTTATGAATATCATTCCCGTAAAAGATGTAAATCTTCATATGCAGGAGAAAAAATATGTTATACCGTGCGGTAATATTTTCGGAATAAAATTTTATTCAAAGGGTGCGGTAATAATAAAATGCGCAGATGTTTCCGATAATTTTCAAAACATGAACCCCGGAACGGAATGCGGTCTGAAGGCAGGAGATACTATAATAAAAATAAACGGAGAAAAAGTGCTGTCATGCATGGACGTTGAAGCCGCCGTAAAGCTGAGCGGCGGTGAGCCTATCTCTATAACGTATGACCGCAGCGGAAGCGTTTCGGAAACGACGATCACTCCCGTACGATCTTCGGAAAACGAATATCGGCTCGGGTTATGGATAAGAGATTCGTGCGCAGGACTCGGGACCATGACCTTCTACGATCCCGATTTGGGCTGTTTTGCTTCGTTGGGTCACGGCATTTGTGACAGCGACACGGGAAATCTTATGATCCTCGACAAAGCGACCATCACTGACGCCAGGATCAGCAGCATAACCAAGGGTACAGATGGGATCACGGGAAGTATCAACGGTTATTTCGCTGATGACCGCTCTATCGGATATGCTGTCGGCAATACCGATACGGGATTGTACGGAAAGCTCAGTGTTTTCCCGTCAGAGAACAAGCCTATCGAAATTGCAAATATTCAGGACGTAAAAAAAGGTCCTGCACAGATTTTGTGCACTTTGGACGATGAAGGACCAAAATATTACGATATTGAAATCACCCGAGTTGACTATGACGAGAATAATAAGACAAAAAATTTGCAGATCACTGCCACAGACGAGAGATTATTGGCGAAAACAGGCGGAATTATCCAGGGAATGAGCGGAAGTCCAATATTACAAAACGGTAAATTAATCGGCGCAGTCACACATGTTCTTGTGACAAATTCCTCCAAGGGTTATGGCATTTTTGCTCAGAATATGTATACCGAAATGGAAAACTGTTTGATGGAAGGAAATTATATTACAGTTTTGTAATATAATATTACAATTTTGTATTCGTTATTCTATTGCTATTTTTGCCAGTTTATGGTAATATATGTTCACAGCACCAGTGAGTGTAAAAAAAACCGGGAGGTTAAAAAAATGCAAAACACAATTAAGTTACTGATTTCCGAAGACAAATCTGCTTTTTCGGCAGACGAGATCGCCTGCTTCAACTCCTACGGCATCGAGGTCAACTTCTGCCCTAAGGACGGATTAGTCGTAATGGATCAAATCAAAGCGCTGCAGCCCGATGTTGTGATCCTTGATATGTTCATGGCGCGCGCAGACGCAGTGGGCGTACTCAAAAGCTTTGATAAAGCTGCTGCAAAAGCAGATCCGATCTTCATTGTAGCGTCGTCGTTTGACAATGATATTCTCCAGCGTGAGATCGCAGAATGCGGAGGCTCATATTTTGTAATAAAGCCATACAATGCAGGCACAATGGCGATGAGCATCTCGGAGTTCTGTAAATTCAAGCATTCAAAAGCAAGCAGGCTTGTTTCGGCAGAACCTGCTGCGACAGTCAGCACAGAGGTGAATGTTACGCAGATCCTCCATCAGATAGGAGTTCCTGCTCACATTAAGGGGTATCATTACCTGCGTGACGCAATTATAATGGCGATCGAAGATCCCGGGATCATCAACGCCGTAACGAAATCTCTCTACCCGTCTGTTGCGAAGATATACGGCACCACATCTTCAAGAGTAGAACGGGCAATACGTCACGCTATTGAGGTTGCATGGGATCGAGGTGATGTTGACGTACTGAACTCATACTTCGGCTACACCATACACACAGGCCGAGGCAAGCCCACCAACAGCGAGTTTATCGCAATGATCTCCGATAAGCTCAGACTACAGTTCAAGACATTGGCCTGAACGGTTTTTACTCCGAAAACTCCCCTTCCCGAACAATACGGGAGGGGGAGTTTAGTTTTAAGGAGACACTGATTAAATCGAGTGCCGAAGTTGCGCCGTCAGATTTTTAGGCAAATTGTGCGAAAAATCCGCAGGAATACTGACGTATTTCAATTTTGAGTGCAATTTGACAAAAAGATGCAAGCAAATTTGGTGCTCAGTCCGAAGGACGTGATTTAATCAGTGGTTCCTTAACCTTCAATATTTTTCTTATACCCGCAGCCCTCTTCGTCGTTACAAACAAGCATTGGCTTTTTTCCTGCTTTTTTGAACAGCATATTGCCGCAGTTGGGGCATTTCTCGCTTGTAGGCTCACTCCACGAGGCAAAACGGCAGTTCGGGAAATTCCCGCAGCCATAGAACGGCTTCCCTCTTTTTGTGTGCCTGATGATAATATCTCCGCCGCATTTCGGACAGGGAATATCAAGCTTCTCCACAAACTTTTTCACTGTCTTGCACTCGGGATAACCCGAGCAGGCGATGAACTTACCGTATCTGCCGTATTTGTATACCATCGGCTTGCCGCAGTTTTCGCAGATATAGTCCGTTTTATCCTCTTCAAGGTCATATTTCTGACCGTCCATATCCTCTTTGGCTTTCTTGAGTGTTTCCTCAAAGTCGCCGTAGAATCCGTGCAGCAGCTGTACCCACTGTTCGTTTCCGTGTTCGACTTCGTCAAGCTCGTTTTCCATCTGTGCGGTGAATTTCACGTTTACTATTTTCGGAAAACGTTCCTTCATGAGCTTCGTGATAACCTCTCCAAGCTCTGTCGGATAGAGAGTTTTTGCTTCACGTTTTACGTAATTTCGGCTGACTAAAGTTGTTATAGTGGCGGAATATGTCGAGGGTCGTCCTATCCCGTTTTCTTCAAGCGCTTTGATAAGCGACGCCTCTGTATACCGTGCAGGCGGCTGTGTAAAGTGCTGATTTGGCACGATCTCCTTTGCTCTGACAGACATACCGCTTTCGAGCGGAGGGAGCTGAGTTTCCTTTTCCTCTGCGGTATCCTTTCCCTCCACATAGAGAACGGTGAAGCCGTCAAAATCAACTCTGTAACCGCTTGCCTTAAAGGTATAACCGTTGCCCTCTATATCCGCCTGAGTGGTCTTTTGGATACACTCAGCCATCTGAGAAGCGATGAACCTCTCCCAAATAAGCTTATACAGTTTGAACTGATCTGAGCTGAGATTCTTTTTTATCTTATTCGGGGCTAAATCTATCATAGTGGGTCTTATCGCCTCGTGTCCGTCCTGAGCGTTGCTTCTTGACTTAAACACCCTGGGCTTTTTCGGGAGATATTTCTCTCCCCATGTGTTCTCTATATAGGATTTAGCGTCGTTCAGTGCGTCCTGAGATATTCTCAGAGAGTCTGTTCTCATATAGGTGATAAGACCGACTGCACCTATTCCGTCTACGGTAACGCCTTCGTATAATTCCTGTGCTACCTTCATGGTGCGCTTTGACTGAAAGCCGAGCTTTCGTGATGCGTCCTGTTGGAGCGTTGATGTTATGAACGGCGGCGCAGGCTGACGTTTTCTCGTTCCGTGCTTGACGTTAGCAACCGTATATTCTGCCCCCTCCAGGTCCGACATTACCTTGTCGGCCTGCTCTTTGTTTGTGATCTTTATTTTTTTGCCCTCATGAGCATAGAGAGAGGCAGAAAAAGCCTTTCGCTCGCCCTTTGGGATAAATTTTCCGTCTATTGTCCAGTACTCCTCGGGGACAAATGCTCTTATCTCATTTTCCCTGTCAACAACGATCCTCAGAGCCACAGACTGAACTCGCCCTGCCGAGAGTCCTCTTCTGATCTTCTGAGAAATAAACGGGCTGAGTTTATATCCGACAAGTCTGTCGAGTATACGCCGTGCCTGCTGAGCGTTCACAAGATCAATGTCTATGCTTCTGGGATTAGCCATACCGTTTGCAACACCGGTCTTGGTTATCTCATTGAACTCAACTCTGTTCTTGCTTTCGAGCGGCAGTCCGAGTATATATGCAAGGTGCCACGAAATAGCCTCTCCCTCACGGTCGGGGTCGGTCGCAAGATACACATGGTCGCACTTGTCAACTGCGGCTTTCATCTCGGCGATCAGCTTTTCCTTATCCTTCATTATCTCATATTTGGGAGCAAAATCATGCTTTACATCAACGCTTAGACGTTTCTCCGGCAGATCTCTGACATGACCCTTTGAAGCAAGCACCGTATAGCCGCTGCCCAGATATTTTTGTATTGTATGTGCCTTTGACGGCGACTCAACTATTACTAAATCGGACATTTAATTACCTCCACAATTAAGGTATGATCTTATAATACATATCTTTTCTTTATTCTCTTTATTCTCTTTATTTTCTTTATATCTTTATTTTCTTTATATCTTTTTATACATATTCCCTTGATACGTTTCTATCAGACCGTAAAGCTCCAGCTCTGTCAACGCACTGCTTACAACCGATATATCCGATCCTATCCGGAAAAGAATAGTATCGATATGTATCATATCCGTTGTCATGCAGCGATAAACCTCTTTAGCCGTTTCTGTCAGATAATCAAGCATCTGCTCTTGTACAGCAGACGCTTCAGCAGGCTTTACAACTGCGTCAGGTTTCTCTGATATTACAGAAGCCGTGTTTATTGCTTCAGCCTTATCACCGATAACCTTCGGTTTTATATCATTGATTCGTTCATTGGCAGCATTTATGTTGAGAGTATCAGGTAATTCTGCTTCGGGGATTTCACTGTTTTCCGTGTCCCTTGAATTACCAGCGTCTTTTCCCTTGTATCGCTTTATATACTTCTCAAAATCTATCGTATGAACCACACCGGGTTCGATATCCTCAAAAATGATCTTTTCGGGGAATTTTTTCTCCGGCTCTTCTTTTGCTTCGCCCAACAGATCTATCTCATCCTGACAATCCCCGAGAATATCGTTGTATACCACAAACGGCTTTGCGCCTGATCTTATAGCTGCTTCCGTTCCGGGAGATACTGCGCTTCCATCGGGTTTTCTCAATGCATACAGCTTTCGTTTTTGTTTTAACGCATAATTTGCAGTAATCAGAGAACCGCTTTTTTCACTTGCTTCGATAACGGCGACACCTGACGAAAGGCCGCTGATGAGCCTGTCCCTTATTTTAAAAGTTAGTTTGCCCGTGGGAGACATGGGAATATATTCCGAAACAAGCAATCCACTGCGCGAGATTTCCTCATACATAGATCTGTTCTGCGCAAGATAGTTATACCCTATTCCGCAGCCCAGCACACATACAGTCTTTCCGTTAGAATACAGTGTTGTTTTGTGAGCTATTGTATCGATGCCTATTGCTCCTCCGCTGACTATTGTAATGCCGTTGTCGACAAGACCCTCAACAATTCCCTTTGTCATGAATTCGCCGAAAAACGACGGGTGTCTTGTTCCCACAACACCTATACTAAGCTTGCTCCGAAGCAAAGAAACATCGCCCTTAACATACAATGCGGCAGGGTGATTCCGAAGCGACAAAAGACGCTGCGGATAATAAACATCACCCGGCACTACAATTTCTATATCATTACTCTTACAGTAGTCTATGATCCTTTTTGTATTGTGCAGCTTCCGGTTGCTTATGTCAGAGAACGACAGCTTCCCATCACTTTTGCCCAGACATAAAGCTTTCTCCTCGTACGGAGCCCGATAAAAGTCCTCGGCAAACGTATATCGCTGACGAATAGTTGAAGGGATCACACTTCCGTATCCGCAAAGCTGTTGGATCCAGACCCAATATATAGTTTGATTATTCATAGATCATCTAAGCATCTCCCACATCAGTATTCCTGCTGCAGCCGCTGCATTCAGCGACTCTGCACGGCCTTTCATAGGAATTTTCACCTTCAGCGTACATATCGACAATACGTCTTGTGTCAGTCCTGCTCCCTCGTTGCCTATGAGCATAACTCCGCCCGAGAAATCAATATTTGTAATATCCTCTGCGTCATAAGGAGTTGACGCATAAACAAGTATACCTTTTGAAACAAGCTCTTCTATATATCCGCAGAAGTCATTTTGCACAGTGAATGGTATCCTGAACACTGCGCCCATACTTCCTCTGACTACCTTCGGCGAATATATGTCGCAGCAATCTCCGGACAATATGACCCCGTCAACACCGAGTGCTTCGGCAGTCCTGAGAATGGTACCCAGATTGGACGGGTCCTGAATATTCTCCAGTCCGATATAAGTACCCTGATTATTTATTCTATACAATTTTTCAATTTTGTCAAGTATCTTAAACACACAAAAAAAGCCCTGCGGCGATTTTGTATCGCTCAGACGTTCAAAAATCGACTTCGATACCTCGAAAATAGTATCGGATACGGCAGAGATCTCGATGAATGCGTCGTTATATTTTTCCTTCGCCTCAGACGTATAGAGAAACACGGCAGGTCTATACCCCGACCTCACCCCGTCGCAGCACAAGCGCACACCTTCCGCCGGAAACTGCCGGACCGTTTTTCTGTGTTTAGAGCTTTTTACAAGCTTTGATACATTTTTTATAATTTCATTATCCTTACTTGTTATCATATTTCAGCATCCTGTTCCGTTACTTCTGTTTCAAGCTTTATGTATGGGTCACTCTCATTATTCCTCAGACAATAGTTTTTAAACACTAATGTGTTATCCTCAAGAACAAATACGCTGACTCTATCGCTTTTCAGCACCTTTGAAATATCATTAAGGTATTTATCGCTTGTTACTGTCTTCACTTCGTTCCCGTCTTTATACTCTATCTTAAAGCTCCACAAGATCTCGTCAAAGGTATCTCTCATATATTTAACGTGCCTGATATGTTTTGTCACACCGATAACCTTTCCCGTGAGTTTCCTTGCAGATCTGTACATTTCTTTTCTTTTCTTCAAAAAAACTCTTTTTGCCTTTTTGAACATCAGCCATGATATGACGAACACACTTCCGCTGAGTAATGCTGCCGCGACCGCCGCCGCAAACAATTCTTCCCGGACATCTCCGCCCGATAGAGCCGTGAGCAATATCACCATCAGACATATTGTGCTGCCGAAGGTGAGCAGACCGCTGATCGCTGTCGTCATGGACAGTGCAGGAGAACTATATTTATGATCCTTTGTTTCTGCTTTTTGAAGTGTAAAGATTGTTTCCATAATTATCCCCGAGATCTTAGAATAAAAGCATTGATTGAAAAACAGCACCCAAGGCATAACACCTCAGGTGCAAATCGAATTTTGTTATTAAAGAGCCTTCTTAGCCTGCTCTACAAGACTTGTGAAAGCCTTGGGATCTGCAATAGCGATTTCGGAAAGCATTTTACGGTTCAATGTAACGCCTGCCTTCTTGAGGCCGTTCATGAATGTAGAATAGTTTGTATCGTTGAGCTTGCATGCAGCGTTGATACGAGAGATCCAAAGTCTTCTGAAATCTCTCTTTCTCTGCTTACGGCCGATATAAGCGTAATTACCCGACTTATTAACAGCCTGCTTAGCCATCTTAAAGTGCTTGCTCTTAGCTCCCCAGTAACCCTTAGCAAGCTTTAAAACCTTTTTTCTTCTTTTGCGAGTCATCATCGCACCCTTAACACGTGCCATTTATATTACCTCCGTTTTGGTTATTCTCTCAAATACAAATTACTTATAAGGAATAAGTCTCTTAACCTGTGCAACATTTGTCTTGTCGGCAACAGTGGTCTTTCTGAGACCTCTCTTACGCTTTGTTGTCTTCTTGTTAAGAATATGACTTTTGTTAGCGTGGGCACGAATTACCTTACCGTTTTTAGAAAGCTTAAAACGCTTCTTTGCACCACTGTGTGTCTTAATCTTTGGCATAATTTTATCCTCCTTAAAATATCACTTCGTCGGCTTGGGAGCAAGGAACATAAGCATATTGCGTCCTTCGAGCTTCGGCTTCTTTTCAACTACCGCCGCTTCTGCACAAGCCTCGGAAAATCTGTTCATTATTTCCATGCCGAGTTCGGGATGTCCCAGCTCTCTTCCACGGAACTTGACAGACACCTTAACCTTATCTCCCTTTGACAAAAACTTCAAAGCGTGGTTAAGCTTCGTGTTAAAATCGTGCGTGTCGATATTGAGCGATAATCTCACTTCTTTGATATCAACAACCTTCTGATTTTTTCTCTTTTCCTTTTCTCTTCTTGCCTGTTCAAAACGATACTTGCCGTAATCCATGATCTTACATACCGGCGGCGTTGCGTTTGGTGAGATCATCACCAAATCCAGATTACTCTCTCCTGCAAGCTTTAATGCCTGTACAGACGACATAATCCCCATCTGTGAGCCGTCAGAGCCTATTACTCTCAGCTCTTTCTCTCGAATTTCCTCATTAATGAGAAGTTCCTTATTGCTAATGTTAAGCACCTCCGTAACCGATTTATCAATAAAAAATGCAGACGTAAACTTCGTCTGCCGCACAACAATGCTGACCCCCGCAGTAAATATAAATTATATATATGCGAACGATCTGCAAATATTGACCCGTGCAGACGACACCCCACAGGTGAAAGCGTATAACGCCTTGCTTTATTGTCTTTGAACATTATATCATCAATGCAAGCTGTTGTCAAGAGTTTTTTCATAAAAAAACATACGACTCAACTTCGAAAGTCCGCATTCAGGCTGACAGAGCATATGATAATGCACATTTATTTACAAGCCTGAATGCCGGATAGTTCGGAGTTTACAAATATACAAAACGACCTGTGTCCGTGAAACCCGATCAGACAGTATTTGATTTTGACCATATCATTTTATGGATCAAAGATCATATTGTTGTCTCCACGACCCCGCTATTCAGAACCGGGACGTCATCTGTACATCGCAGGTACAGAACATATTGTTCTTCATTACAAAAAGACACTATTACTGAGCCATCACAAAATGATACAGATCAAGCCGTTGCAGCCGTCATTGATGATACGCTCGATTGTTTCGTTCAGCCTTGATCTTGCGTCGGCAGGCATACGGTACAGCTTGTTGTGAAGTCCCTCGTTGACAAGCTCGTGAAGATTCTTGCCGAATATATTCGATTCCCAGATCTTCACGGGGTCCTCCTCGAATTCTTTCAGCATATAATTTACAAGCTCTTCTGATTGCTGCTCCGAGCCGACAAGCGGGGTCAGCTCCGTGGTGATATTCGTCCTGAGCATATGGATAGACGGCGCCGACGCCCGCAGCTTGATCCCGTACTTCGTACCCTGCTTGATTATCTGCGGTTCTTCGAGAGTCAGCTCCTCCTTTGACGGCATTACTATTCCGTAGCCTGTTTCCATTACGTCATCATAAGCCGATTTTATCTTGTCAAACTCTGCTTTCATGCTTGTAAGATTAACTACCGTTTTCAACATATCTGCCTCATCGGCTATCTCCATGCCCGTCTGTTCCGAGAGTACCTTCCAGAACAAACCGTTCTCGAGTGTCAGCGCCAGCCTTGCCGTACCGCTGCCAAGGTCAATATTCTTAACATCGGCCTTATCTATATATTCACATCCGCGCATACCTTCGCACGCTGCGCTTATATCCCTCAAACGTACTATATCATCCGAGTTGTCCCTGATCGATTCGAGCACGCTCTCTCTGAGCCAATGGTTTTGTTCAAGTGAAGTCACCCATTTCGGAACGTCGATCCCTATCTCCTTGACAGGAAACTCAAACAAAAGTCGGGCGAGTATTATCTTTATCTCGTTCTCGTCAAGCTCCAGACAATTCACGGGAACTACCGAAACGGAGTATTTCCCGCTTAACCGTTCGGCAAGTGATTTCGCCTCCTCGGTGTCGGGGTCGGTACAATTCAGCAGCATGATAAACGGTTTGTTAATGCCCTTCAGCTCGCTTACTACCCTTTGCTCGGCTTCTTCGTATTCCTCACGGGGAATATCGGTGATCGACCCGTCGGTGGTTATCACGATGCCGACTGTCGAATGGTCTGTTATGACCTTCTGCGTGCCTATCTCTGCCGCCATATTGAAGGGTATCTCCTCATCATACCAAGGAGTTTTCACCATTCTCGGCTGTTCGTTCTCTATGTATCCGAGCGCACTCGGAACGATATACCCCACACAGTCTATCATTCTCACACGGAACGATACGTTATCCTCAAGACGAACGAGGGCGCTGTCCTCGGGGATGAATTTCGGTTCGGTCGTCATTATGGTGCGCCCTGCCGAGGACTGCGGCAATTCATCTACCGCGCGTTTACGCAGGTTATCATCGGGGATATTCGGAATAACCAGAGTATCCATGAATCTCTTGATAAAGGTTGATTTTCCCGTTCTCACCCCGCCTACTACGCCTAAGTAGATCTGCCCTCCCGTACGTTTCGATATGTCTTGATAAATATTTCTTTCTTCCAAAACAATAACCTCCGTCTTGAACATTTTCTGATTTGTACAATTCTATGTTCAAAACGAAGGTATTATTACTGCTTTTATTATTCCGGCTCAACAGCCGGCACTCCGTAACGCTTTTTCATATCAATCTGAGATGCCGTGTATGTGTGCTTGTGTATCTGTATGCTGATTCACACCATCTCTTTAACATGAGTTTCGATGAAGTCGATCTCTTCTTGTGACAGACCGTATTTTTTGTAAAGCTGACGGTCTATCTCGGGAATACTGACGCTCCAGTCAATGTCGGAATTTTCGGTGAAGTCCTGGAGGGGGGACGTATTTCCAGTTGCTCGGTGTCATATTTTGAGTTGTCTTTAAAATTGATAGTAAAGATCTTGCAAACTTAGTTTTTAAATAGTTGAATGCATTCTCTGTTGTCTTTTGATCAATAAAGGAACCAACACTAAAAAATGTTTCTGTATGACCTGTCCCTGGATTAGCAATAAAAGATGGACCTAATACTTCTCCAAACGAGCCGATTCCACTCGCCTTAGGAATGAATATCTTATAGTAGTCCAGATTAGAAACAGAATTAAGGAGACACTGATTAAATTGAGTGCCGAAGTTGCGCCGTCAGATTTTTAGGCAAATTGTGCGAAAAAGCCGCAGGAATACTGACGTATTTCAAGGNNNNTGCGCAGCAGAAGCACCGATCGAGCCGGCAGGCGAGACTAAAGATGCAAGCAAATTTGGTACTCAGTCCGAAGGACGTGATTTAATCAGTGGTTCCTTAAAATGAGTATCTGAAAGCATTTTTTTATTCCATGCTTTAGGGGTCGAGCCTGCATCAAATAAAAAACGAGCAGGATGAATCATTTCAACAACATTATAACACTTAACAGCTTCATCCAAAAATAAATGATAAACAGGTGGAGCAAATCCTTTGTTCTCTCCAATGGTTTCATCTTGATACGGCGGATTGATTATTAAGAACTTCCCGTACAGGAAAACTGCCGATCGAAATGAGATCGTCCAACGGAACACCTCCTGTTCTCATATCATATTTTAAAAAAACTCATTCAGAATTCACGTGATCATCGGCGATAATACACTCATATGAATTTATTGAGTGATTCGTCATACTCATAGTTTACAGATGATAATTTCTCTCGTATATCCTGCTCGTCTACAGATAAAGATCTGCAAAGCTCATCGAGGCTCTCATAGTTATCTCTGAGCTGAGTGTTGATATACGATAATAAAATGATCGGGTCATTTGGTACTGCCATTACTGTTCCTCCTTAATAATCATCTAAGAAGCTTTTCCTCTCTCCCTTTGTTTTGTACCCGGGGAACGTATCGAGATGAACGCAGTGTATACTGTTGAAAATGCTCTTCTCAATATTAGGGTTTGTCTTTTTCAGCTCGGCGATCAGGTGTTTTACCTCCTGCCGCTTGCTCGCCCCTATTCCGTCCTCGGAATTTGTGTATGCCTCCGTAAAACGACAGGCACACTGCAAAAATTCGAGGTTATTATAATTTCTCCAGGAAATAATATCCCTTTCATTGACGCAGTACAGCGGTCTGATAAGCTCCATGCCCTCATAATTCGTGCTGTGAAGCTTCGGCATCATGCCCTGAAGCTGCGCCCCGTAAAACATTGCCATAACTGTGGTTTCTATCACGTCGGAATAGTGGTGACCGAGGGCAATCTTGTTGCAGCCCAGTTCTTTCGCCTTGCTGTAAAGATGCCCCCGCCGCATCTTCGCACATAGATAGCAAGGATATCCGCTGACCTTATTCGTAACATCAAAAATATCGCTTTCAAAAATCGTTACAGGGATCTCCAGAAGCTTTGCGTTGTGCTCGATAAGCTCACGGTTGCGACGGTTATAGCCCGGGTCCATAACAAGAAATTCAAGCTCAAACGGTACATCGCTGTATCTTTGAAGCATCTGCATGAGCTTCGCCAGAAGCATAGAGTCCTTTCCGCCCGATATGCATACGGCTATCTTATCGCCTTCAAGCACAAGCTCGTATCTCTTGACCGCCGCAATAAAAGCGTTCCATATTTCCTTGCGGTATTTCTTGTTGATACTTCTTTCTACCTTTTCACACTCGGAGAGTATTCTCGCCATTCGATCAACTCCTTCTTTTGAGCAGGCTGTCCTTTATGAGCCAAAGCTTCTGAGAAAGGTCAACATAGTAAGTGTGTGGATTCTCAAATCTCTTGACCTCGTCCCAAAGCGTATCAAGCTGTTCGATGCAGTAATTCTTGATAGTATTTATATCAGGCGATGTATACAGCTGTCTGCCGTTGTCAAAGAGCTGTACTCTGATTCGTTCTGCACGGAAGTTTTCCAGAGTCTTTCTTTTCCATGTAAACTGAGGATCAAAAATCTCGTACGGTCTGCTGTCACTTATTTCCTCATCGTTGAGCGTCAACACATCGGCGATAGCCTTCCCCGTATCACGGTCATACAATCTCCAGAGTTCCTTAAAGCACGGAGTGGTGATCTTTGCAACATTCTCGCTGATCTTGATTTTCGGAGTAATGACCCCGTTATCCTCTAAAGCAACAAGCTTATATACGCCGCCGAATACAGGCTCACTTGACGATGTGATAAGTCTTTCGCCCACACCGAATGAATCCACACACGCCCCCTGGGCAAGCATAGATTCGATCGTGCTTTCATCAAGAGAATTTGAAACACAGATCTTACAATCGGGATAACCTGCCTGATCGAGCATTTGTCTTGCTTTCTTCGAGAGATAGGTGATGTCACCGCTGTCTATTCTTATACCTGCGGGTCGGTATCCCTGCGGCTTTAGCACCTCATCAAATACCTTTATCGCATTCGGGATTCCCGATTTGAGAACGTTGAAGGTATCAACAAGCAGTGTGCAGCTCTGTGGATAAATTTCAGCATAAGCCTTAAACGCCTCGTACTCACTGTCAAACATCTGCACCCAGCTGTGAGCCATAGTTCCCAAAGCAGGCACACCGAAATCTCTGTCAACGCTCGTGCATGCTGTACCCGAACAGCCGCCGATATACGCCGCTCTTGCTCCAAGCATAGCTCCGTCATAGCCCTGCGCTCTGCGTGAACCGAACTCCATCACTGCACGTCCCTGCGCTGCTCTGACTATTCTGTTTGCCTTTGTTGCAATAAGACTCTGGTGATTGATCGACAGCAGTACCATAGTTTCGATGAACTGCGCCTGAATTACCGGACCTCTGACTGTAACGATCGGTTCATTCGGGAAGATCGGCATTCCTTCCGGTACTGCCCATACGTCACATCTGAACTCAAATGTACGCAGGTACTCCAGGAACTCTTCGCTGAATATGTTCTTGGAACGAAGGAATTCAATGTCTTCATCGGTGAACTTCAGTTCAGACAGGTACTGTATCAGCTGTTCGACTCCCGCCATGATGGCAAAACCGCCGTTGTCCGGTATACGTCGGAAAAACATATCAAAATATGCTGTCTTGTCCTTAAGCCCCTTTTCAAAGTATCCCCCCGACATAGTAAGCTCGTAAAAATCGGTCAGCATAGTTAAATTCCTTTGTGATAATGCCATTATTTGTCATCTGCCTTTCGTTTTTTCTTATTTTATATAAAATAATCAGATAATTATTATCTGTCATCTTTGACACTTTAGTTCGTGATATTTAATTAGATATTACAAATAAATAGTAATTGTTATTGTTTTTCTCACAAATAATTCTTTTTTCTCAAATATCTAATAATAATTCAATGGAAACAATGTATAAAACAACCAAAAAAATAGATATATTTTTTATTTTTGATTTACTTGATTTTTTTTCGGTTTGACTATATAATATAATAAAATGTGAATGGGAATTATAATAAAGAATAATGTTGCGTTAGGAGATGTGGCTTATGAGATTACGTAAACAAGCGCTTGGTAATCGTAATTTAGTAGGTGCAAAAGTAGAAATGGCACGCAAGAAGAAGGGCATGAAGCAGAAAGAGTTACTCGCACAGCTTCAGGTAAGAGGAGTCGATATGAACGCTTCGGGTTTATCAAAGCTTGAAGGTCAGATCAGATTCGTCACAGACATTGAACTCGCCGCACTTGCCGATATTCTGGAGTTATCTGTTGACTATCTTTTGGGTCGAGAAGTTAAAGACACCAGGTAAATGACGAGATTGCAGATCGGAGATATCCGGTCTGCTTTTTCTCTTTATCGTTTGTCCCTTCGTCTGAACCTCCACTGACCCACCTGATCTCCCTTGACCATGAAGCTTTGTTCTGCAAGCATGGCAAGGGGAGTGTCGCAGTACGCATCGGAGTAGAATTCTTCAATTTCAGTATCGCCGTATTTTTCTCTGAATCTGCGCACCTTTTCTTTTCCGTGACAGTTAATGCCTGTGTATTTCCCCGTTTTGGGATCGACCTTCGACGCCATCATACAGCCGACGCCGAGACTTGAACATATTGGCTCAAGCAAGAACTCGGGTGACGCAGAGATAATAACATCGTCATTCTTTTTATGCTGCAGATAGAATGGTTTAATCTTATTGCTGTGACTTTCCCAGAAATCGGGAAGGTCTTTTTCTATGTCCACTTCATGGAGGAACTCATACATAACCTCTTTAAACTGTGTTTTCGTGTTGATCCGCAGCAGGTACTTGATAAATGCCCATGCGGTTTTCGGGAAATGCTTTGCAACAGACGGATGACGTTTAAGACAAAAGACATAAAAATCCGATGTGCTGTCACTGTAATAGATAGTTTTATCAAAATCGTAAACGTTAATCAGACTCACCGCTTTCGTTGTTTGTACTTCTTTTTTCAATAAGGCATACCGAATGTGCAGAGATACCCTCCATACGGCCAGTAAAGCCTAAGTTTTCCTCTGTGGTAGCCTTGACGTTAACGCAGTCATTATCTATACCGCAGGCTGCGGCAATATTATCCTTCATCTGAGCGATATACGGTTTCAGCTTCGGTTTCTGTGCGATAACGGCAGCGTCGATATTTCCTATACGATACCCATGCTCATGCAATAACCTGCACACCTCGGAGAGCAGCACCATACTGTCAGCGCCCTTATATGCAGGGTCGGTATCGGGGAACAGTCCGCCTATATCGCCGAGCGCCGCCGCACCGAGCAGCGAATCCATAATTGCATGAACAAGCACATCTGCATCGGAATGTCCGAGCAGCCCCAATGAATGCGGTATTTCCACGCCTCCTAAGATGAGCTTTCTGCCCTCGACCAGCTTATGTACGTCATATCCGTGACCTATCCTCATAAATTGCCCCTCCTTTTCATCAGAACCTCGGCTATATCGATGTCCTCCGGTGTTGTGATCTTGATATTTGTGTAATGTCCTACAGTAACATGAATAACCCCTCCGACAGATTCGATAAGCTGACAGTCGTCGGTAAAATCAACACCATTCACCAAGGCTTTTTCATAAGCCCTGAGATAATCATCTCTATAAAACACCTGCGGAGTCTGAACGGCATACATGGTATCTCTGTCAGGAGTATCTATCACAACATTGTCTTTTATTATTTTTATCGTATCCTTTACGGGAACGGCAAGTGTTGATGCACCGAAATGCAGCGCATCATCAACAACATTTTCGATGTCGGAAACATCAGCTAACGGTCTTGCACCATCGTGTACAGCGATAACATCACAGTCATCGCTGACGGAAGAAACTCCGTTATAAACAGATTGCTGACGTGCATGACCCCCGCATACTATAGTCAAATTATCCCCAAGTAACTTTTGATATAATTCTTCATCACCGTTAGGGCATACAACAACAATTTCATCAAAGAAACCGCATTTTACAAATGTATCTACTGTATTTGCTATAACTGTTTTTCCGCAAAGAATCATCAGCTGTTTGCTGACAGAAGACTGCATTCTCGACGAATTTCCTGCCGCAACTATAACTGCCGAGATTTTTTTCCCTTTATACATAAGCAGCACCTACCTAAGTAATCCTTTGATAAACAACGCTGCCATATCCACACCTGCAACACAAAGATATACAAGAACAGCGAATACGATTACCGACAAGATTCTGACAATATTTCTCTTTAAAGGCGGTAACTCTTCCCATTGTGTATCATCTGAAACGTTTATTTTGTCATAATAATCGGGAATTTCAATGTTGTTGGCAGACGCAAGGGCGTCAATTGATTTTTTATAAAAACAAAGAGGAACATAGAAAGTATGCTTTCCCGATACACTTCCAAACATCATTTGAACCTTATCTGTCAGTACATCAGAAAAGGGGATATCAGCCTTAGTCAGAGATGACGCAATTTGTACTGCGTCAGATTCATCTGCACAAATAAGCTCACAGGGAACATCGGATTTAACATCTTCAATTAATTTTTTACCGCAGGTGCATAATGTATCTTCAGTAAAATTCAGCCGTTTACATTTTTTGCAATACTTCATATATTAACCTCTTAATCCTTATCAATTTATATCATAATAATCGCCGGGTAAAAACAGATCCGAGTATGATGCAATCCCGTCTTTGCTGCCGGAAAGAGATAGTGTTTCCTGCTTAGCATATTCAAAATATGCAAAATCGTTCGGCGTATAAGAGCATTTCCAAAACAGCGGAATATCATCATAGATCGGAATATTCATTATCAGAAGATCCTCCATGCGAGATTTCAGTTCGATTTCGTTTGCTGCATTTGTTGAAAAAGGTCCGTCAGCACGATCATAAACAAACCAGTTCCCCTGTCTTGCCATACAATGCTCACAATGATTAGCGAAAACAACTCTATTCTTGCTATGTGAAAATTCATTAAAAACATTATAATTATTTTTTATATAACGGAGCATCGCAGGCGGAATAAACTCCTCTTTATCGGTATAAGCCAGCCTGAACAACGGATACGAGATAAAAAAGTCACTGCTTATTTCCTCGGAAACACGATTATTATAACAGAATAATCTGACATAATCACGAACACCAAGTCCGAAGACCTTGGTTCTGTTTTTACATTTCCAGCATTTCATAGTACCTTCGATGATATAGATCTCGTCCATAGCGATCACAACAGATTCTCTGCCGCACAAGAGCCATTTAGAATATTTATTAATTGCATCATAAGAGCAATTCACATACCATTTCTTAACATATGGATTCCATTTTGCCCCCAAAGCCTTAGCTTCTTCTTTCTCATCATAAGGTACATTAAGATACAGGCTCACATAAAACACCACCGACGTACGCATGAGTTAAGGAGACACTGATTAAATCGAGTACCGAAGTTGCGCCGTCAGATTTTTAGGCAAATTGTGCGAAAAATCCGCAGGAATACTGACGTATTTCAAGGATTTTGAGTGCAATTTGACAAAAAGATGTTGGTGCTCAGTCCGAAGGACGTGATTTAATCAGTGGTTCCTTAAGCTCCTTGTTTAATTACATTTTACCATATATCTTCCGAAATTTAAAGAAAAAAAACAAAATTCTCCAAAAAGAATACACTTTCAGGAGAATTTATTTCTATAGTCCGCCCGAGGGGATTCGAACCCCTGATCTTCAGAGTCGGAGTCTGATGCGTTATCCGGCTGCGCCACGGACGGATTTGAAAAGGCTCGGACGAAGCAACTCGTCCAAGCCTTTATCTATGAAATGATCAAATCAACTCAATAATTGCCATTTCTGCAGCGTCACCGCGGCGAGGACCGATCTTAGTGATTCTCGTGTAACCACCGTTTACACCATTGTACTTCGGTGCGATCTCGTCAAACAGCTTTTTAACAACAGTCTCGTTTGTAACAAAAGCCATTACCATACGCTTGCTGTGAAGGTCGTTTGTCTTTGCAATTGTAATCATTTTCTCGGCCATTGAGCTTACCTCTTTAGCACGAGTAACAGTTGTTTCGATCTTGCCATTCTCGAAAAGGAATGTAACCATTGCTCTGAGCATAGCAGTTCTGTGAGCAGTAGTTCTTCCCAACTTTCTTGTTCCCGGCATTTTAGTCACTCCTTTACTTAGTTTGCAAAAGGGTATTTCTAATCAAACTAAATCTATAGTTATTAGTAATTAATCCTCTTCTTTGCGAAGACCCAGTCCAAGTGTCTGAAGCTTCACGATAACCTCTTCAAGAGATTTACGTCCAAGGTTACGAACCTTCATCATATCGTCTTCAGACTTATTGATAAGATCTTCAACAGTATTGATTCCTGCACGCTTCAGACAGTTAAACGAACGAACTGAGAGATCAAGCTCTTCTATTGTCATTTCAAGAACTTTCTCCTTACCCTTTTCGTCTTTCTCAACCATGATCTCGCTGCTCATGCCCTTATCGGACAGATCAACAAAGAGATTCAAATGCTCTGTGAGAACTCTTGCAGCAAGTGAAACTGCTTCCTGTGCGTTAACAACACCGTTTGTCCACACATCAAGTGTGAGTTTATCATAGTCGGTGATCTGACCGACACGAGTGTTTTCCACCGTATAATTAACCTTTAAAACCGGCGTATAGATGGAATCGATCGGCAAAAGTCCGATTATGTTCTCTTCAGCAAGCTGCTTGTTCCGCTCGCTTGTCACATAACCTCTGCCTTTGTCAAGTACGATCTCCATAAAGAGTTTTGCTCCCTCACCCAAAGTTGCAATATGCATCTCGGGATTAAGAATCTCAACCTCACTGTCACACATAATACTTGCGGCGGTTACCTCACAGGGTCCTTCCGCTCTGATTTCAACTCTCTTCTCGCCCTGGCTGTTAAGCTTGGCTGTGAGACCCTTCATGTTAAGGATAATCTGCGTTACATCCTCCTTAACTCCGGGAATAGTTGAAAACTCGTGTAAAACGCCCTCTATTTTAATGGACTTTACTGCTACGCCCTCAAGCGATGAGAGCAATACACGACGAAGGCTATTGCCAAGTGTATTGCCAAAGCCTCTTTCAAGAGGCTCAACAACAAATATGCCATGTTTACCGTCCGGAGAAAGCTCCTCGGTTTCAATGCGTGGCTTTTCAATTTCTATCATTAGTTGGCTCCTCCTTAACATTTAATACCCTGCACCGGTCGCCGTTCAATACATACGACAATCCGATGACGGTATAAAGCACAAACGTGCAATATGTGTGTTCCTTTGCGGATGAGGATTATTTGGAGTACAACTCGACGATGAGGTGAGCCTCAACCTCGTAATCAAGGTCTTCAGCTGTGGGCATGCGTGTAACCGTTGCCTTGAACTCATCTCTGTTCTCATCAAGCCAAAGCGGAACGATACGACTCTTTGTCTTCTCAACGTTCTCCTTGAACTTTACGCTCTGCTTGCTCTTATCTCTGAGAGTAATAACATCGCCGACCTTAATTCTGTATGAAGGAATATCAACTCTCTTACCGTTTACGAGGAAGTGGCCGTGGTTAACGAGCTGTCTTGCCTCGCGTCTTGTCTGAGCCATACCCATTCTGTAAACTACGTTGTCAAGTCTTGACTCGAGCAATACGATTATATTGTTACCTGCCTGACCCTCCATCTTTGTAGCGATCTCATAGTAGTGATAGAACTGCTTCTCGAGAACACCGTAGATGAACTTCAGCTTCTGCTTTTCTTTGAGCTGCATTCCGTACTCGGATACCTTTCTTCTTGCGTTGGCATTCGGATGCTTCTTTGACTCCTTGTCAATACCAACTACAGCAGGGCTGATACCCAGATGTCTGCATCTCTTCAAAATAGGATCTCTGTTTACTGCCATAATTAAAACACCTCCGTATAAATAATATCAGACACGTCTTCTCTTCGGAGGACGGCATCCGTTATGAGGGATCGGTGTAACGTCCTTGATCATGCTGACATCAAGACCTGCCTGCTGCAAAGCTCTGATAGCTGCTTCACGGCCTGCTCCCGGACCCTTAACATATACCTCGACGGTTTTCATACCGTGCTCCATAGCGACCTTTGCAGCTGTTTCGGCTGCAGTCTGAGCTGCGAACGGAGTTGATTTCTTGGAGCCTCTGAAGCCGAGCTCGCCCGCACTTGCCCAAGAAACGGCATTACCCTGTGTATCTGTAATTGTAACTATTGTGTTGTTAAATGTAGACTGGATATGAGCTGCGCCCTTTTCGATGTTCTTGCGCTCACGACGTCTGCGAACAACTGTTTTCTTACCACCCTTTGGTGCTGCCATGAGTATTCTCCTCCTTACTTCTTCTTATTGGCCATTGTCTTTCTCGGGCCCTTGCGAGTACGAGCGTTTGTCTTTGAACGCTGACCTCTTACGGGCAGACCCTTACGATGACGAACACCGCGATAACAGCCAATTTCGATAAGTCTTTTGATATTCAAAGCTACTTCACGACGGAGATCACCCTCCACGTGGCAGTTATGATCAATATACTCTCTGAGCTTTGATACGTCTTCCTCGCTCAGATCTCTAACACGGGTATCGGGATTAACGCCTGTTGCTGCGATAATATCGCTTGCAGTTTTACGGCCGATACCGTAGATATAAGTTAAGCCGATCTCAACTCTTTTATCTCTGGGTAAATCTACACCAGCTATACGTGCCATAATTTGCACCTCCACTAAATCTTGTTAATGTCAATTCCTAAGAATAATGTGTGATTAACCCTGACGCTGCTTATGCTTCGGGTTCTCGCAGATAACCATGATCTTGCCCTTACGCTTGATTACCTTGCACTTGTCACATATTTTCTTTACAGAAGGCCTGACTTTCATTATACAATCATTCCTTTCAAAAGTAAATAGAATATTGGAAAAATCAGAGGCTTTTCATTCAAATCCTTATTTGCAACAAAATATACAAATCATGTTGAAAATATTGGTATTACTTACCTCTCCATGTGATCCTGCCCTTTGTAAGATCATACGGTGAAAGCTCTACCGTAACCTTATCTCCGGGGAGAATTCTGATAAAGTTCATTCTCAGTTTGCCTGAGATATGTGCCAATATTACCTTGCCGTTTTCGAGTTCCACTTTAAATTGAGTATTCGGCAAAGCCTCAATTACTGTACCTGTAAGTTCAAAGACGTCCTGCTTCGACAAAGCGAATTCCTCCTTAATTATCCTGAAATTCTGATAATATTTTCCTGACCTTGCGGTTCGTATCAAAATCACCGACAACTGTATTCGTTGCCGCAAGATGTATGAGCTTCTTTTTCTTTGGCTTTTCGACCTTACGCCGTTTTCCGTCTGCAATGAAGGCGAAATTATCTTCAAGTGAAGTTATAACAAAGAAGCTGTTTTTGTCACGCCCCGCCTTAGCCCTGACGATCATTCCTACGCAATATTCCATATATCTACCTCGTTATTCAATAGATGTAAGAATCACGGGACCGTCACTTGTTATCGCTATGGTATGTTCAAAGTGAGCCGAAAGACTACCGTCTGCCGTAACTGTTGTCCAGTTGTCTTTCAGAACTCGTACCCTGTAATCTCCCACATTGATCATAGGCTCGATCGCTATGACCATTCCCGGAAGCAGTTTTGCACCTGTATTCGGTGTTCCGTAATTAGGTACCTTAGGATCCTCGTGTAAATTCGCACCTACTCCATGGCCGACGAAATCTCGTACCACCGAGTAACTGCGAAGCTCGGCATATTTCTGAACGGCATATCCTATATCTCCGACGCGGTTAAAAGCCTTTGCAGCATTTATGCCCTCAAACAAACATTCTTCTGTTGTTTTCATGAGCTGCTGTGCTTCTTTGCCTACGTCACCGCAGGCAAACGTCCATGCATTGTCTCCGTGGTATCCGTTCAGACACGCACCGACATCAATGCTGACAATATCACCGGACCTCAGGATATGCTTTTCACTCGGTATGCCGTGAACAACCACATTGTTTACCGAAATGCAAGCGCTCGCAGGAAACCCGCCGTAACCGAGGAACGAAGGGGTCGCCCCCTGTCCCTCGATATACTTACGGACAATTTCATCAATTTCCCGGGTTGTCACACCCGGTTCGACTGCCTCTCCCGCAAGGCGCAGTGCCTGCTGAGAGATACGTCCTGCTGCTCGCAAAAGTCTCAGTTCTTTGACAGTCTTAAGTCTGATCATAGATTAAGCCTCAAGCTCCTTGAATACTAATGCTGTTGTATCAGCAATTTCTTCCTGACCCTCTACAATAGCAAGCTTACCCTGTTTAGAGTAATACTCCTTGAGAGGCTCTGTTTCGCTATGATAAACCTCAAGACGAGCCTTAACCGTATCGGGGTGGTCGTCCTTACGCTGAACAAGGGCACCTGCACACAGGTCGCATACGCCTTCGATCTTGGGCACTTTATACTCAAGATGATAGCTTGCGCCGCAGCTTCCGCAGACACGGCGTCCGGACATTCTGCCGATGATCCTCTCGTCAGGTACTTCGATGTCGATTACCTTGTCGATCACAACGCCCATCGTATCCAGAGCCTCGGCTTGGGGAATGGTTCTCGGGAAACCGTCAAGGATAAATCCGTTTGCACAGTCATCCTTTGCAAGACGCTCTTTAATAATACCGATAACTACTTCATCGGGAACAAGTGCGCCTGCATCCATGAACGATTTCGCTTTAAGTCCCATCTCCGTACCGCTCTTCAGCGCTTCACGGATAATGTTACCCGTACTGATTGTTGGGATTTTAAGATACTCGCAGATCTTTTCTGCCTGCGTACCCTTGCCCGCACCGGGGGCACCCAAAAGAATAATGTTCATAACTATTTACCTCTTTTCTTAATATATTAATCCAAGAAACCTTTATAGTTACGCATCATCATCTGAGATTCGAGCTGCTTAACTGTGTCAAGAGCAACGCCTACGAGAATGATGATAGAAGTTCCGCCGAGTGACATATTACCCATAGAGGAAATTTTGCCGTAAATAAGCGGAAGCAAAGCGATCACAGAGAGGAACAACGCTCCGATAAGTGTAATTCTCGAAAGAATTTTTGCAATAAAATCGGAAGTAGGTCTTCCCGGACGAATACCGGGGATAGTACCGTTGCTCGTGCGGAGATTGTTTGCGATCTCTACGGGATTGTACTGAATGGTAGTGTAGAAGTACGCAAACATAATAATTAAGAAGAAATAAATAATCATGTAAGCTACGTTTGTTGTATTAAAGAATCCGAAGAAACTTGCCCAGAAGCCTGTCTGAGCTTTAACAAACAGATTGATAGTACTCGGAATTGAGAGAATCGAGCTTGCGAAGATAACGGGGAGAACGCCGCCCATACCAACCTTGATCGGGAAGTATGAAGACTGACCGCCATACATCTTTCTGCCGACAACTCTCTTTGCGTACTGAATCGGTATACGTCTTTCGGCGTCATTCATGAATGTAATGAGCCAGATTACGAACAGGAACAGTACAACGAAGATCGGAACAAAGAAATAGAACTTTGTAGATCCCTGACCAGCCATTGTCCAGTATGCCGAAAGCTGTGAAACAAGCACGGACATTCTCGAGATAATACCTGCAAAGAGGAGTATCGAGATACCATTGCCGATACCGTGAGTATTAATCTGCTCACCAAGCCACATCATTACGGCGGTACCTGCGGTAAATGTAAGAATAATTACTGCACAGGAGAACACACCGGGGAAACCGTCTTTCCAGTCACTGATAATGATACCGGAACGTCTGAGGAAGATATAGTAAGCTGTACCCTGGATAAGACCAAGACCAACGGTTACATATCTTGTAATTGCAGCGATCTTCTTTCTGCCTTCGTTGCCTTCCTTTGAAAGCTTTTCAAGCGCAGGAATTGCAACGCAGAGCAGCTGCATGATAATGGAGCTGTTGATGTATGGAGTAACACCCATTGCGAAAAGTGTCGCATTTGCAAATGCACCACCGGAGAGCATATTCTGATATGCCAGGAAGTTATTGCCGTCAACACCGTAGCTGTCCATTATATTATTAAGTGCTGCTATATCCAGAAACGGAACAGGTATAACTGAACCGATTCTGAATACTAAGATTACAAATAATGTGAAAATGATTTTCTTTCTGAGTTCGGGAATTCTCCAGGCGTTACTAACTGTTTTAAACAATTATACCACCTCTGTCTTTCCGCCGACTGCCTCGATTTTTGTCTTAGCAGACTCAGAAAAGGCATTAGCTTTAACAGTAAGACTCTTAGTCAGCGTACCGTTTGAAAGGATCTTTACGCCATCGAAAGAGTTTTTAACTATACCGGCATCAACAAGTGCCTGTGTGTCCACTACAGCGCCGTTTTCGAACTTCTTTTCAAGAGTACCTACATTAACAGTAACGATCTTCTTTGCAAAAATGTTGTTAAAGCCTCTCTTAGGGATACGTCTCTGAAGGGGCATCTGACCGCCTTCAAATCCGGGACGCATGCCGTGACCTGCTCTTGCCTTCTGTCCCTTGTGACCCTTACCTGCTGTCTTGCCCCAGCCTGAGCCGTGACCTCTGCCTATACGGCGAGCGTCCTTCTTTGAGCCTTCTACGGGTGAAAGTTCATGCAATTTCATAAATTCGCACCTCCTTGTTATGCTTCGGTAACCTCGATGAGGTGATTGATTACTCTGATTTTGCCCTTTGTCTGAGCGTTGTCCGGCTGTACTGTAGTATCACCGATCTTACGCAGTCCCAAAGAGTCGGCGGTTGCAATCTGGTTTTTCTTAGCGCCGATAAGACTCTTCTTCAGCTTAATTGTTAACTGTGCCATCTTGCTTACCCCCTATTAATATAAATCCTTTACAGAGACGCCGCGGATAGCAGCAACCTCCTCGGCAGAACGAAGAGCGCCCAGACCCTGGAGAGTAGCGCGAACTACGTTGCAGGGATTGTTTGAACGGAGAGCCTTTGTTCTGATATCCTTAATGCCAACAGCCTCGATTACCGCACGAACGGGACCGCCGGCGATAACACCTGTACCGGGAGCAGCGGGCTTCATGAGAACTCTGCCTGCGCCGAACTCACCGATGATCTCGTGAGGAATAGTTGTGCCTTTAAGGGAAACCTTGATAAGGTTTTTCTTAGCATCCTCGATGCCCTTACGGATAGCGTCCGGAACTTCGCCGGCCTTACCGATACCGAAACCTACGGTGCCGTTACCGTCGCCTACTACTACGAGAGCAGCAAACTTGAAGATACGACCACCCTTAACAGTCTTTGATACACGGTTAATAGCGACTACGTGCTCCTTCAACTCGTTTGTTGATGCTTCAATTCTTGCCAAAGTATTTTCCTCCCTTACTTAGAACTTGAGGCCGCCCTCACGAGCGCCTTCGGCCAGCTCTTTAACACGGCCGTGATATACATATCCGCCTCTGTCGAATACAACTTCGGCGATTCCTTTATCTGTTGCTTTCTTAGCGAGAAGCTTGCCAACCTCTTTGGCAGCCTCTTTGTTGCCGCCGTTGCCTGAGATCTCCTTGTCAAGAGAAGATGCTGCGGCGAGAGTAACACCATTTACGTCATCTATAAGCTGAGCATAAATGTTTGTGTTGGAGCGGAATACGTTCAAACGAGGACGCTCAGCAGTGCCGCTGATCTTACCGCGAACTCTCTTGTGGCGCTTGATTCTAGCGTTATTATTCATATTATTCACTCCTTAATTATTTACCCTTACCGGCTTTTCCCTCTTTACGACGGATAACCTCGCCAACGTACTTGATACCCTTGCCCTTGTACGGCTCAGGCGGACGTTTCTCTCTTACTTCTGCAGCAAACTGACCAACCTTCTGCTTGTCGATACCTGTGATGATGATCTTGTTCGGGTTCGGAACCTCGATCTTGATATCGTCTGTATCGGATACGATTACCTGATGTGAATAACCGAGGTTCATAACGCAATCCTTACCCTGCTTCTGTACACGGTAACCAACGCCGTTTACCTCAAGCTCCTTCTTGTAACCGTTTGTTACACCCTCGATCATGTTAGCTATAAGCGTACGTGTAAGACCGTGAAGAGATCTGTTGAGCTTTTCGTCATTGGGACGAGTAACGCTGATAACAGTACCGTCGATCTCAACTTTCATGTTTGGGTGGAACTTCTGTGTAAGAGTACCCTTCGGGCCTTTTACTGTAACTACACCGTCATCAAGCTTAACCTCGACACCGGCGGGAATATTTATAGGTTTTCTTCCAATTCGAGACATATTCGGACCTCCTTACCAAATAAATGCAAGAACTTCTCCGCCAACGTTCTCCTTGCGAGCCTGACGGTCTGTCATAACGCCCTTAGAAGTAGAAACGATTGCGATACCAAGCCCCTTCATTACTTTAGGCATGTCCTCTACATTAGAGTAAATGCGGAGACCGGGTTTAGAAACTCTCTTAAGCCCCTGAATAACAGGAGTCTTGTTCGGGCCGTACTTCAGTACTACTGTGATAACGCCCTGCTTGCCGTCTTCGGCAACCGAAAAACTCTTGATGTATCCTTCGTCAACAAGAATCTGGCAAATTGACTTCTTCATGTTTGAAGCAGGAATATCAACAGTATCGTGCTTAGCAGAAGATGCGTTACGAATTCTTGTAAGCAAATCTGCGATTGTATCTGTAATCTGCATAGTATTTCCTCCTCCTTAAATTACCAGCTTGCTTTCTTTACTCCGGGGATCTCGCCCTTATAAGCGAGCTCTCTGAAGCAGATACGACAAATACCAAACTTGCGGAGGTATGCGTGTGGTCTTCCGCAGATTTTGCATCTTGTGTACTCACGTGTCGAAAACTTCTGAGTTCTCTGCTGCTTAACCTTCATTGCTTTCTTAGCCACAATTACCCCTCCTTACTTTGAGAACGGAGCGCCCATAAGTGTTAAAAGCTCACGAGCCTCTTCGTCTGTCTTAGCGGTCGTAACGAAACAGATGTCCATTCCGCGAACCTTATCGATCTTATCGAAGTCGATTTCGGGGAAGATGAGCTGCTCCTTAAGACCCATATTGTAGTTGCCTCTGCCGTCGAATGAGTTCGGGTTGATGCCTCTGAAGTCACGAACTCTCGGAAGAGCTACATTAAAGAGTCTGTCAAGGAACTCATACATTCTGTCACCGCGAAGTGTAGTCTTTACGCCGATGTTCATGCCCTCTCTGAGCTTGAAGTTAGCTACAGACTTTCTTGCCTTACAGATGTAGGGCTTCTGTCCTGTGATAGCTGCTATGTCACGAGAGATAGCGTCGATAACCTTTGAGTTCTCTCTTGCCTCACCTGCGCCAACGTTGATAACTATCTTTTCAAGCTTCGGGATCTCCATTACACTCTTGTATGAATACTTCTTCATAAGAGCAGGGGCAACATCGCTTTTATACATTTCCTTTAATCTAGCCATTGTTTAACCCCTCCTTACAGTGTTTCTTTGCACTTAACGCAAATACGCTCTTTCTTGCCGTCAGCAAGAATCTTATGTCCTACTCTTGTCTGCTTGCCGCATCTGGGGCAAACAATCTGAACTTTCGAAGCATAGATAGCAGATTCAGCCTTTACGATACCGCCCTGCTCGCCCATTTTTCTGGGTTTAACATGCTTTGAAACCATGTTGCACTTCTCGACAATGACCTTGCCCTCCTTGGGAGAAACAGCAAGAACCTTGCCCTGCTTGCCGCGGTCTCTGCCGCTAATGATCTTTACGGTGTCACCCGTCTTAACATGAACCTTATTATTCATCAGTGAACACCTCCATTAAAGTACTTCGGGAGCCAGAGAAAGTATCTTCATATACTCCTTGTCACGAAGCTCTCTTGCTACGGGTCCGAATATACGAGTACCTCTCGGGTTCTTGTCTTCCTTTATAATAACGGCTGCATTCTCGTCAAAACGAATATATGTGCCGTCTTCGCGACGAACGCCCTTCTTTGAGCGCACGATTACTGCTTTAACTACATCGCCCTTCTTGACCATGCCGCCCGGAGCCGCCTTCTTAACGGAAGCTACCACAACATCGCCAATGTTGGCGTACCTTCTTCCGGTACCACCGAGAACACGAATGCACATAAGCTCTTTTGCACCGGTGTTATCGGCAACCTTGAGGTATGTCTGCTGTTGTACCACAGTGATTTCCTCCTTTTATATGCCAATATTACTTTGCTTTTTCGATGATTGTAACGAGTCTCCATCTCTTATCCTTAGAAAGAGGACGAGTCTCCATTATTTTAACACGGTCGCCTACGCCTGCTTCGTTGTTCTCATCGTGAGCCTTGAACTTAATTGTTCTCTTCACGATCTTGTTGTAAAGCGGGTGCTTAACGCTGTCCTCGACTGCAACGACAATAGTCTTGTCCATCTTGTCGCTTACAACCTTGCCTACAACTGTTTTTCTAAGATTTCTTTCACTCACAGTTAAATCCTCCTTCCATTACGCATTCTTGCTGTTCTCAAGCTGCTGCTCACGAATAACAGTGAGTACACGAGCAATGTCCTTCTTAACAGCCTTTATACGCATGGGGTTATCCAGCTGATTTATAGCGAGCTGAAAACGAAGGTTAAAGAGCTCCTCCTTGAGAGTCTTGAGCTTTTCCTGAAGCTCTTCTACTGTCAATTCTCTGATTTCCGTAGCTTTCATTACTGCTCACCCTCCGTTTCTTCCTTCTTTACGAACTTGCACTTGATAGGAAGCTTTGCAGCAGCGAGTCTCATAGCCTCTCTTGCTGTCTCCTCGGGAACGCCTGCAAGCTCAAACATAACCTTACCCGGCTTTACTACTGCAACCCAGAACTCGGGTGCGCCCTTACCTTTACCCATTCGAGTGCCAAGCGGCTTCGATGTGATCGGCTTATCCGGGAAAATCTTTATCCATACTTTACCAAATCTCTTGCAGTAACGAGTCATAGCTACACGAGCTGCCTCGATCTGATTTGACTTGATCCATGCGGGCTCAAGAGCCTGCAAACCATACTCACCGTAAGACACCTTGTTGCCTCTGAGAGCCTTGCCCTTCATACGGCCTCTGTGAACTTTGCGGTATTTAACGCGCTTAGGTAATAACATTATTTACCGCTCCCTTCTCTGCGTGACTTGCGACTTTCGTTAAGAACTTCGCCTTTATACAGCCAAACCTTTACACCGATCTTGCCGTATGTTGTGTTTGCCTCAGCAAAACCGTAATCAATGTCGGCTCTGATTGTCTGAAGCGGGATTGTTCCCTCATGATACTGCTCTGCTCTTGCGATCTCGGCGCCGCCAAGACGACCGGAGCACTGAGTTTTGATACCCTTTGCACCAAACTTCATTGTTCTTCCGATAGCCTGCTTCATAGCACGACGGAAGGAAATTCTCTTCTCAAGCTGCTGAGCGATGTTCTCTGCAACGAGCTGTGCATTAAGGTCGGGGTGCTTTACCTCAACTATATCGATAGCAACCTCTTTGCCCAGCATCTTCTCGCACTGTGCACGAAGCTTCTCGATCTCTGCGCCTCCCTTGCCGATTACAAGACCCGGCTTTGCGCAATGAATGTGAATTCTGACCTTCTGCTTTGTACGCTCGATCTCAATCTTAGCTATACCAAACGGATAAAGCTGCTTCTTGAGTGTGTTACGGAGGTTATAGTCCTCTACAAGTGTATCTCCGAAATTCTTGTTGTCTGCATACCAACGAGAATCCCAATTCTTAATAACGCCTACACGTAAACCGTGCGGATGTACTTTCTGGCCCATTACTCTAACCTCCCTTTCTTAATCTTCTTTTTCCTTGAGTACAAGGGTAATGTGCGATGTCTTCTTGTCGATTCTGTAAGCTCTGCCCTGTGCTCTCGGACGAATACGCTTAAGGATCGGACCCTGGCTTACGCTGCACTCTGCAACATAAAGCTTGGAAACATCCATGTTGTGGTTATTCTCTGCATTTGCCATAGCTGACTTGAGCAGCTTCTGCAAATCCTCGCAAGCTGCCTTGGGAGTATGCTTGAGGATAGCCATCGCAAGATCAACCGGCTTGTTTCTGATCAGATCTAAAACGATAGAAACCTTGCGGGGAGAAATGCGAACATAATTCAAATAAGCCTTAGCTTCCATTTCTATAACTCCTTTCGGCACTATTACTTCTTAGTTGTCTTTGAACCTGCATGTCCCTTAAAGGTTCTTGTCGGTGCAAACTCGCCGAGCTTGTGACCGATCATATCCTCTGTTACATACACAGGAACGTGCTTGCGGCCGTCATGAACCGCAAATGTATGACCTACGAAATCCGGGAAGATCGTTGAGCTTCTGCTCCATGTCTTAAGCATCTTCTTCTCGCCGGTTTCGTTCATCTCTTGAACCCTCTTGAGAAGTACAGGCTGTACATAAGGGCCCTTTTTACTGCTTCTGCTCATTATATAAGCTCCTTTCTGTATGCCTATTACTTACCGTTTCTGCGCTTTACGATAAGCTTGTCAGAACTCTTGTGGTGCTTTCTTGTCTTGTAACCGAGTGCGGGCTTACCCCACGGAGTTACAGGACCCGGACGTCCTACAGGGCTCTTACCCTCACCACCGCCGTGCGGGTGGTCGTTCGGGTTCATAACAGAACCTCTGACTGTCGGGCGAACACCGAGATGTCTCTTACGACCCGCTTTACCGATCTTAACATTCTCATGGTCTGTGTTGCCTACCTGGCCGACTGTAGCCATGCACTCACCGGGAACGTTTCTAAGCTCACCTGACGGAAGTCTGAGAAGAGCCATGCCGTTTTCCTTAGCCATGAGCTGAGCCATAATACCTGCGGAACGTGCAAGCTGTGCGCCCTTTCCGGGATAAAGCTCAACATTGTGAACAAATGTACCTGTCGGGATATTCTTGAGCGGAAGAGCGTTGCCGGTCTTGATATCTGCATCGGGACCCGAAACGATCTTATCTCCTACCTTAAGGCCCTGGGGAGCAATAATATATGCTTTCTCACCGTCTGTATACTCTACAAGAGCAATGAATGCCGAACGGTTCGGATCATACTCCAGTGTCTTTACTGTTGCTTCAACGCCAAACTTCTGACGCTTAAAATCTATTATACGGTACTTTCTGCGGTTTCCGCCACCCTTGTGACGAACTGTGATTCTACCGTAGCTGTTACGGCCGGAATGCTTCTTGAGAGGCTCAAGCAAGCTCTTCTCGGGAGCAACTTTAGAAAGCTCCGAATAGTCTGTAACCGACATATTACGACGAGCGTTTGTGGTCGGCTTATAAACTTTGATTGCCATGTCTTTTCACACTCCTCATGATAGTTTTGCGGGGCTGGCATTCCCCATACTTTCAAGCTTCGATTCCTTTCGGGATTACATCATTCCCTCAAAGAACTCGATGTTTTTGCTGTCCTGAGTAAGTGTTACATAAGCCTTCTTCCATGATCTTGTGTAACCCTGATTTCTGCCCTGACGGCGGAGTCTTCCGCGAACGTTAATTGTGTTTACCTTAGAAACCTTAACGCCAAAGATCTCCTCGACAGCCTTAGCGATCTCTATCTTGTTTGCTTTCTTTGCAACCTCGAATGTGTACTTCTTCTCAGTTGCACCTATCATTGACTTCTCTGTGATGATAGGACGAATGATAATATCCTGTGCAGCCATTATGCGTACACCTCCTCGATCTTGGCAACGGCGTCTTTAGCAATGATGAGCTTATCTGCGTTAAGCATATCATAAACATTGAGCTCGTTTACCTGTGCTGTCTTTACTCCCGGGATGTTAGCGGCCGACTTGATAACTACCTTGTCAACCTCGGGGAGAACGATAAGAGCTTTCTTCTCAGAGCCTACAGCCTCAAGCATATTGATCATGCTCTTTGTCTTGTAATCGTCAAGCTTAATGCTGTCGATAACAATAATATCGTTATCCTGAGCCTTTGTTGAGAAAGCAGACTTCATAGCGAGTCTTCTTACCTTTTTATTTACTGTATAGCTGTAATCTCTCGGCTTCGGAGCGAATACAACGCCGCCCTTTGTCCACTGAGGAGCTCTGATGGAGCCCTGACGAGCATGGCCTGTACCCTTCTGTCTCCAGGGCTTTCTGCCGCCGCCTCTTACCTCTGATCTGGTGAGTGCGGACTGTGTACCCTGACGCTGATTAGCCAAGTAATTAACTACTAAGTCGTGCATTACTGCGGCGTTAGGTTCAATTCCGAAAATGGAATCAGCAAGATTGATCTCGTCAACCTTTGTGCCCTTCATATCTAATACTGCTACGTTTGGCATGCAAAATTCCTCCTTCCCTTACGCCTTGACAGAGTCTTTGATTACTACAGTACCGCCGTTAGGACCCGGAATTGCGCCCTTAATAGCGATAAGGTTGTTCTCGGCGTCTACCTTTACTACTGCAAGGTTCTGAACCGTAACCTTCTCTGTACCCAAGTGACCTGCCATCTTCTTGCCCTTCCATACTCTCGAAGGAGTTGAGCAAGCGCCCATTGAACCACCGTGACGAGCAACAGGACCCGAACCGTGTGTTTCCTTCAGTCTCTGGAAGTTCCAACGCTTGATAACACCGGCATAGCCCTTACCTTTGCTTGTGCCTGTTACATCGATCTTGTCGCCTGCTGCGAATACGTCAGCCTTGATGATCTGACCGAGCGTGTAAGCGTCTGTGTCTTCAAATCTGAACTCTCTGAGAGTTCTCTTCGGTGCAACGTCAGCCTTCTTGAAGTGACCTGCCATAGGCTTGTTTACCCTCTTCGGCTTGAGATCGCCGAAACCGAGCTGAACTGCTGCGTAACCGTCGTTTTCTACTGTCTTTTTCATTGAAACAACACAAGGACCTGCTTCAACAACAGTAACGGGAACGACTTTTCCCTTTTCGTCGAAGATCTGTGTCATACCGATCTTCTTGCCGATAATTGCTTTTTGCATTTTAATGCCTCCTGTATAGGTTATTGGTTGACTCTCGCCAACATGACCCTGTGTGCGGTTGGTTAACACGCAAACCGATCTCTGAATGTAATTCCTGCAACTCTTCACTCCGTTTTAAAACGGCGATAAGAAAAATTATCAGAGCTTGATTTCGATGTCAACGCCGGCAGGGAGTTCAAGCTTCATTAAAGCTTCGACTGTCTTGTTAGACGGTCTGAGGATATCGATAAGTCTCTTGTGAGTTCTCATCTCAAACTGCTCACGGCTGTCCTTGTACTTGTGTACAGCACGGAGAATAGTGATGATCTGCTTCTCTGTCGGGAGCGGAACCGGACCCGAAACCTGAGCGTTTGTACGCTTAGCTGTTGCTACTATTCTCTCTGCAGACTGGTCAACGAGCTGATGATCGTAACCCTTAAGTCTTATCCTGATTTTTTCCTTGACTGCCACTGTAATCGCCTCCTGAAATATATTTTTTCGGCGGGGACAATCATCTTTGCCACACACCGAACCGGGTGTTTCAACCCCATTCTTTTAAAAATCCGGAAAACCTCATAGGTTCACCGGAGAGCATGGCAAATCAAACTTCATATACACATAACACGGTTGTGCATAGTCAAAGTTACATTATTTATGTCGCCCGGTTTAAAATCGGACATACTCCACGGAAAAACCGACATTGCTGCCGCAACCTCCCGCTTCATCGCATATCTTGTGCAGTCACGCAAGTATTATTATATAGCATTTCGTGCGTTTCGTCAACACTTTTTCAATTTTTTTCAAAAAAATATTTTGTAGAATTATGATAAACAATCCACTCTTTTTTGTGGATTATTACTACAGCTATTTCCTTATAAGTATAAGAATAATGTCGGCACCAAAGCTTAGCCCCGGCGCCGACTGTTAAGGAGACACTGATTAAATTGAGCGCCGAAGTTGCGCCGTCAGATTTTTAGGCAAATTGTGCGAAAAATCCGCAGGAATACTGACGTATTTCAAGATTTGACAAAAAGATGCAAGCAAATTTGGTGCTCAGTCCGAAGGACGTGATTTAATCAGTGGTTCCTTAATATCGCTTAATTAACGTCTTCAAAAATATCATTATAATCATCGGGAACGGATATATCGAATTTCTTTAACAGCTCGGTATTCCCGTACACCTTCGGAGATGCCATTGTAATATTTTTGGTATCCCCCGACTCCTTGCCGTACATCACCTTAAATGTTAGTTCCCCGGTATCCCTGCCGATCTGAGCATAATCATAACACATGCTTGCGGGGAACTTTCCTGCGTATTCCTTGTCTTCGATGCCATACAGCGGTATATTCTCCGATATTGCTTTTTGCGAGATCCTGTCCATGAGCGGATCAAGGGAGTTTTCGGGAAGAAGTGTTATCGCCTGTGTAAAGTAAGCCAGGCTCTCGATCAGATAAACAAACTCATCGTTATCCTTAGCTTTTTGTTTGTTGAGTACAACCCCGTATTCGCTGCACCTCTTCTCCAACGCTGCAACATACCGCTGAGAATTCTTATCCTGCTCAAGATAGACAACTCCGAGATATGTTATTGACGGCTGGAACGAGTTTATCATATCAAACTGCGCAAAGGCAAGGTTTTGCTTGACAGCAATACCGTATGTTTTATCGGGGTCATTGTTTACCCTTTGTGCGAATGTGTTCAAAACCGGCTCATCAGGCGCGGCGAAGATGATCGGTATCTTTGACGCTGTCCTAACCTCCGAGTATACATCGTCCACCGCCTTGGAGCCTATTATCAGAATCGAATCGTATCCGCCTTTGCTTACAATGGTATTTGCACAATCAAGGCAGTCATCAAGCGGAGAATCACCCTCTCCGACAAAAAGATCGTATGATATATTATTATCGTCAAGAACAGTCTTTGCTGCCGACCACGTTTTTTCAAGTATCTCGGAGTGATCGTATTGGATCACAGCCGCTTTTAAGGTTTTAAGATTGGCAGTACTCTTCTTTGACGATATTGATGAGTCGACAAATTCTACCTCATTAATATCTTCACTGCTGTCTGCACTGCTGCACGCTGTAAATATGCCCAACAATGTCACAGCTATCGCCAAAAATAATGCTGTTCCCGATTTTTTGACATTAAACATATAATATATACCTCAAATCTGATTATTTAGGAGACACTGATTAAATCGAGTGCCGAAGTTGCGCCGTCAGATTTTTAGGCAAATTGTGCGAAAAATCCGCAGGAATACTGACGTATTTCAAGGATTTGTGATACTATGGATAAGCTTAATTTTTCCGACTGCGAAGTTATCCACGAGGAAGTCGTACAGGATACAAAAGGAAAAATGCTGGATAAAGAGCAATACATTGAGCTTGCGTCGCTTTTCAAGCTTTTCGGCGATCCGACAAGAGTACAGATACTTCACGCACTTGAACAAAACGAACTGTGCGTCTGTGATATTGCGGCTCTTCTCGGACTAACGAAGTCTGCCGTGTCGCACCAGTTAAAGGCGCTGAAGCTCGCTAATCTTGTAAAGTTCAGGCGTGAAGCACAGACTGTATATTATTCTCTTGCGGACTCTCACGTTAAGACACTCATAGACATTGCTTTTGAACATATTACCGAATAAAATGTAATCATATAAATCATATATAAAGATATATTTGTCAATCAGTTGAATGATTGAACAACCAATACAAGAAAGAAGTGATCCCATGAAATACACTTACGCTGTTAAAGGTCTCGACTGTCCGCACTGTTCCTCGGAGATAGAGAGCGATCTAAAAAAGAAAGACGGCATATCAGCTGCGGCGGTAAATCTTGTTACGCAGACTCTGACGGTCGACTCTGAAATCTCTGCTTCTGTACTCACAGATATTATCACAAAAGCAGTACACACGCACGAACCCGATGTTGATGTGTCGCTGCTTGACGACATTATCGACTCATCTGTTTCATTGGGCGGCGACAGCGGAGAGAAACACACCCGCAGAGGTGACAACTGCGAAAGCTGCCGAAGCTGCCAAGGCAAATACGCTCATTGCGAACGCTGCGAAACGAAGGACGTAATAACGCCCGAGCATAAAGAAAAACGCTCGTTTCTTAAAACAATAACAGATGATCATATAATGAAAATACGTCTGATCTCGGGCACTGTTATTTTCGCCATAGGATTTACTCTCACGTTTTTTACAGTACCAAATTACATCACGCTTCCGATCATCATATCCGCTTACATTATATTAGGTACAGATGTTGTTGTTAAGGCGGTACGCAATATTGTCAAGGGCAGGATCTTTGACGAAAGCTTCCTGATGTCGATATCGACTATCGGTGCATTTATCATAGGAGAATACCCCGAAGCAGCTGCAGTAATGCTTTTTTATCAGCTGGGAGAATATATACAGGGACTGGCGGTTAAAAAATCACGCCGTTCAATTGCAGAGCTGATGGATATACGTCCGGACAGCGCGAATGTCAGACGTTACGGAAATATCGTAACCGTTTCTCCCGGCGAGGTAGCAGTCGGCGAACATATTATTGTAAAGCCCGGCGAAAGAATTCCGCTTGACGGAATAGTAAGTGACGGAAGCTCGATGATCAACACCACTGCCCTGACAGGTGAATCCGTTCCAAGAAAAGCCGAAACCGGAGATGAAGTTCTGTCCGGCTGCATAAACGAAAGCGGAGTCCTGGATATCTGCGTCACCAAGCCTTACGGTCAATCCACTGCCGCAAAGGTTCTGGAGCTTGTAGAAAACGCAGCGGGACGAAAAGCGCCTACGGAGAATTTCATAACGACCTTCTCACGTTACTATACACCAATAGTAGTAATTACCGCATTACTTCTCGGAATTATACCGCCGCTGTTCTTCGGCGGAGAATGGGGCGAGTGGCTGCGCCGCTGCTTTGTATTCTTGGTTATCTCATGCCCGTGCGCGCTTGTCATCTCGATACCGCTGTCATTTTTCGGAGGCATAGGCGCAGCGTCACGCAAGGGTATTCTTATAAAAGGAAGCAACTATCTTGAAGCACTTAACTCTACCGATACGATAATCTTTGACAAAACAGGAACGCTCACCAAGGGTGTTTTTAAGGTAGTGAACATCTCTCCTGCCATTGGTACAAACAAATCAAAGCTGCTTGAAACTGCGGCAAATGCCGAAAGTATGTCGAATCACCCTATAGCGAGATCAGTAGTTTCGGAATACGGCAAGGAAATTGATAAATCTCAAATCACGGAATACAAGGAAATATCGGGCAGAGGTATCAGTGCAAAGGTAGGTAAAAACTCAGTTTTGTGCGGGAACGCAAAGCTAATGAACGACGTGAATATCTCCTGCACCAAAAGCCATGATACAGGAACAATTATCTATATAGCAGAAAACAACAAATTTCTCGGAAGTATTACAATAGCAGACGAAATCAAACCCGACAGCAAAACAGCTTTGGATAGTCTGAAAAAAGCAGGTATTGCTAAAACCGTTATGCTTACGGGAGATAAGCGGGAGATCGCCGAGGCGGTATCGAACGAAATTGGAATTGACGAGTGCTTCGCAGAACTGCTGCCCTCGGATAAGTTCGATATTCTTGAAAAGCTGAAAAAGGACAAATCGACCGATAAAAAGCTCGCATTTGTGGGTGACGGAATTAATGACGCTCCCGTACTTGCGGCAGCAGATGTCGGTATCGCTATGGGTGCGCTCGGCTCGGACGCAGCTATTGAAGCAGCAGATATAGTTCTTATGACAGATGAACCGTCAAAGGTTGCCGAAGCAATAGGCATTGCCGGATACACAAAGAAGATCGTTACACAAAACATTATCGCAGTTATAGCAGTTAAAATACTGTTCCTCATTCTCGGCGCATTCGGAATAGCCGGAATGTGGGAGGCTGTATTTGGAGATGTAGGCATTATGATTCTCGCCGTACTCAATTCAATGAGAATATTAAAACATAATCTATACTATTAATCATATATTAAAGAAATCACCCCGACAAAATATCGGGGTGATCGTTTTGTTGTAATTACAAAGCTAATGTGTTATACGACTTCCCAGCCGTTCCAAACACTGTAACGTGATGAATATGTTGAGAGGTATTCCTCATATACGCTCTTTTCAACAGGTGTTCCGTTAACGAAATACTTCGTGGATTCCTCCTGAATCTCGGTCGTTACCGTTCTTCTTGAAGAATCATCTTCATCGGTATCCTCATCATTATCCTCTTCGGACGACTCATAATCTTCTTCATAATCGTCCTCGTCGTAGTAATCCTCATCCTCGGGAGCGCCTGCAACAGCAGGAAGTTTCTTGACAGCAGTCTTGTTGCCGAAGGTAATACCTCTGCCTGATGCAACCTCGTCCATATCAACAGCCGCATAGCTAAGCTGATAGCCGTCATCGTATCCGTCGTCATTCTCGTCTTCATCGGGATCATAGTATGTTTCGGAATCGGTATCCTCAACAGTACTGTCGGTATCATCTTCGACCTCGGAAGAAACAGGATTCTCGATCTCGGAGGTAACTGTCTTTGTTGAAATATCGGTAGTTGTGGAGAAATTTACAAGCTCACTCAAAGAACCGTTATCCTCAACGCTGTAGATTCTCTGCTCGGTCGTTTTTGTTTTTGAATTCTCTTTAAATATCGTTCCGCTGTACTGCAGGCAAACCTTGCCTGTTGTGTAGTGAATAAGCACCTGATTCTTATAAGAGCCGTCACCCTCATAGAACTCATACAGATCGGAAATGTTGTTGTATGTCTTATATACAATACACTGGTCGTTCTCTACCTTAACAATATTGATCGTTTCAACATTGTTGCCGTAGTTGAATCTGAGCAGCAGCTCGCTTACACCGTCTCCGTCAAGATCGGTAATAGCCTTTGCAGTAAGTGTTTCTGTAGGAATTACGCTGTCGTTTGTGTTGTTAACTGTCGGAACCTGAGCAAGGTAATCCTCAAGAAGATCGGTATCGTCCTTGACCTTGACCTTGATCTTTGCAATAGCGTCGGGGTTGAGCTGAGAAGTAACAGTTACAAACGTAACTCCGGGCTTAAGACCCTTGATATTACCCTGATCGTCAACTGTAGCTATCGTTGTATCTTCGCATTCATATACATATGTCGGTGCGGTATAATCCTCTGAGAGTATCGTGACCTTTGCCTGTGCGCTTTCGTCCTCCTTCAGTGATACCAGACACGTGTTCCAGTTTGCACCGTCAAGGGCAGCATAGCAATTTGAAAATCTTTCGGGCTTCTCATATTCGTCAATCTCTTTCAGAACCTTATCCTTAGGTGCGGAATCAGACGATGTATCCTTCTCCGAAGCAGTATCTTCCTCTGTTTCGATCGGGTTGCCCAACTCGTCATATTCGGGTTCTTCTTCCTCTTCACCCTCAACGCCGAGATAGAATATCCTTACATTGTCAGAATCGTTATCGTTGCTCTTATAGTAAAGCGCAAGCTCCAGTTCGCCGTCACTGTCAAGATCCTTGATGATACTGCCGGACAGCTCGTTCTTCGGTGTATGTGCCTTGAGCTGTTCCGAATCCGTATCGGACTCTTCCTCGTTCTCGGAATCGGTCTCCTCGTCCGGATTTTCCTCGGTGTCCGAATCGGAATCAATGTCGGTCGATCCGTCAACAATAGAATTGACAAATTTGTTATATACATTAATTGTGTTCTGCTTTTCATCGATAACGTTCACTATCAGCGATGCTGTGATAGTTTCGTTATTTTTCAGTGTTGCGGTAATAGTTGTATTTCCCGAAGCAACGCCTGTAACGACGCCCTTCTCGTCAACCTTAGCGATTGCAGGGTCATTGGACTTCAGCTTGAATACCTTGTCTGCCGCACCTTCGGGCTCGATAATGATCTCAAGCGATTTAGACTCGCCTACACGAAGACTCATTGAAGGCTCCTTGAACTTGATCGACTTTACGGTATCATCAACTGCAACGGACGAAACGTTTTCTGCCTTGCCGTTATCTCTGTGAGAGAAGAAATATATTCCTGCAGCGACAATAGCTACAATAAGCAGTGCGATGATTATTCCGATAATTACCTTAGTTTTTGTTGAGAATGCTCCCTCGTCATCATCATCGTTGTCATCATCATTCTCTTCTTCGTCTTCGGTAAAATCATTTTCATTCTCGCTGATCTCTACCGCAGCCGCATAACCGTCGTCTTCCTCCTCATCGGGTTCGAATACGCCCTCGTAATCCTCACCTTCGATATTGGTTTCTTCATATTCCTCGTCGTCAATATCAAAGTCGGAGTCGTCTATCTCCTCGTCGCTCTCTTCTGCTTCAAAAGCTCCTGCGATCTCATCCTTTGATGCGTCATCTTCTTCCTCAAAAACGGGTTCTTCATCCTCGTGATCCTCCGCCTCTGATTCTGCAGCCTCTGCAGCTTCCTTTTCGGCTCTCTTTCGCTTCAGTTCCTCTTCACGCTTGTTCTTTGCGGCAGCAAATGCGTTAGAAAAGGATTTTGCGGATCTCATCTTGGGAGAGAGATTCTCTTCTTCATCAACTGTCTGGTCTATTTCATGGAAAAGTTCTTTTGAAGATTCCTCACTGCCGCTCTCACTCTTACGAAGCATCACAGGAATATCCTTCTGTGTATCCTCGGGAGCTTCAGGCTCTGCAGCTTTCGACTCTTCGGCAGGCTTTTTCTGCTCTGCGGCTTTGGCTTTTCTTGCGGCTTTGGCTCTTTTTGCCGCCGCTATCGCTTCGGCGATCTCTTCATCTGTCAAAGATGTTTCATCCATATACTCGCTCATGCTCTCATCTTCCTTTTCTTTAAGATTTACCGTTTTACAATATTATAATATCACAAAACAGCATAATACTAATTATATAAAATATAGCGATTACGGTCAATAGAAGATTAGCAGAAAAAATATAAAAATGACAACACTCTTTTAAGATTACTGCACAAAACGTTACTGCTATATCAGATAAATAACCCTATAACTTATCAGGAAATCGGATAATTATACAAATATCACAATCATATGTATAATTATCAGTGATTTTTTAGATAAAAAAACCGAGAACACACCTGAAAAAGCTGTTCTCGATCAACATTCTGACGCAGCACAATGCCGCGAGCAAAAACGTTAAAATTCCTGACCGTTTTCTCACATTTTTATTATACAACATTCAAAAAATAAATTCAAGTTCTCTTGCAAATTTTACGACAAAATTTTTATATTCTTTTTTGTATATTTTACATATCAGACATAATTCAACTAAACAAAACATACACTACGGCTATAAGACCGATCTGCAGGATCAGAATTACAGGAATGCCGATAAAGAACTTCGGTTTTTTTGTCTTATGATGAAATATCCTCATTCCTGCCGCCGCACCGATTGATCCGCCGACAGCGGCAAGAATGATCAAGGTCTTTTCGGATATGCGATATTTTTCACGCTTTGCCCGATTTTTATCTATCCCGTAAACTATCAGGGTTATTATGTTTATCAGACAAAGATATCCTGCGGCACAAAACAAAATGATACTGTTCATTACTTCATTCCTGTTGAGCCAAAACCGCCGTTATCCCTGATCGTTTCTCCAAGCACATCGGTTTCAACGACCTGAGGAACCACAACCGGCATCAGCACAAATTGGGCTATCCTCATATCAGGTTCGATCACAAAAGGCTCTCTCCCGTGATTCGTAAGTCCCACGCATATCTCTCCTCTGTAATCACTGTCGATCACTCCGACGGCATTGCTCGGGGATATTCCGTGCTTTATTCCCAGTCCGCTGCGTGCAAACACAAATCCCGCAGTATTCTTCGGGATCTCAACCGCTATTCCGGTGGGAATGATCTTAAGATCCCCGCTTTCTATGCTTATCGGCTCATTGATACAGGCATAAAGATCCATTCCTGCCGCACCATCAGTTGCCCGCTTCGGTATCCTTGCCTTCTCCCGAACTTTCTTTATTTTTAACATATTCATCAACAATTATTCAACTCCTCTGAAATACAAACCTCTTGTGTACTCACCCCGGGGCTTCGCTTTATTCAAATAATCTTTAAAGATATCAGCGCACTGCTCGTTTGTTTCATAAGTAAAATGCAGCGACATAAAATCTGTCCCCGAAAAGACGTCCTGCTTATCCGACAGAACAATCGGTTTGCAGTTGAGCATTTCGGTACAGCCCGCATTGCACATAAGCGTAAAGTCGTTCCCTTTCCTATCGGTGATCACACTTTTCCCGTGGCAGGTCTTGCAGCCCTTCCCATTTTTATTGGGACAATTTCGTGTTATCATCAGCGGGAGATAACCGTACCCTACAACACCCGTACCGATATTGCCCGAAATGTGATTGACCATTCCCGAGGTAAGCTCTACCGACAGCTCGGTATCGGCAGCTCCGATATTCGCAAGAAAATCAAGAGAATAGCTGTTGAACACATTCAGTCCGAAGCCCCCGTGTACGGTCATACCCATATCGGCAGCAAGTGATACTGTGCCGATATTGCTGCACCAGACATCCTTTATACCGACAGTTTTGATCTCATCAAGTTTTCTGCGGACAGCTTCTTCACGACCGAAGGTCACCCTCGGAACTTCGACACCGACGTTAAATCCTTTTTCGGCAAGCCTTGATATATCATCAGTTTTTGAGAACAGCGGTACGTATACAAGCTCGCAGTCTTTGAATACTGCGGGAACATCGCAGTGCCTGAAATGCGCTCTGTACGTGATGTTTCCCGAACGCTCCTTTGCAGTAATTTTTTTATATACAGGTTCAATATATCTTCTGTACGGAACAGCTGTGATCTCTTCCTCAAGCGCAGCAAGCGCATCACGCCTCATAGCATTGAGCGACGATATGGGTATAGTTAACCCATCGTCTATGTCGGCAGAAATATTTTCCGCATAAAAAGCCGTGCCGCCCGTCTTTGCAAGCTGCCGCTTTGCCTTTTCCTCACTAAGAGGTACATTCATTGCCGTTTCCGGAACCACTCCCACAGATTTCACTGTAATACCCCTGCATTCTGCCGTCAGCATAACAGGAACATTCTTTTTTACAGCAAGCGTAAAGTCAACGCCGTTCGTCTGCACCTCGTCCTTATACTCCGCGCGTATTTCCGACAAAACACTCTCCGAAGCGGATACCACATCTTCCTTCAAACGTGTACCGAACATTTCTCTGCCTGTCTTACCGTAATAATAACCGTTTGTAAAACCGCTGCGTGAGAACACCGCCCTGAGTCTTTCAAGCTCCTCATTGTCGGCAATGCCGCTGTCTGCCGAATGTCTTGCAACGGCGGCCGCCATAGCAGTATATTCGGGCCTCTTCATTCGACCTTCGATCTTCGCAGAGGCAACTCCTATCCGAGCAAGCTCCGATAATTCGTTCAATATGCAATTATCCTTAAGGCTCAGGTCATACCCCGTACCGCCTTTCACTTTAAACGGCAGTCTGCACGGCTGGGCGCACCTGCCTCTGTTGCCGCTCCTGCCGCCTATCATCGCCGAAAGATAGCACTGTCCCGAAACGCACATACACAATGCGCCGTGTACAAAAACCTCGGTTTCGATATCACAGGAATTCACGACCTCTGCGATCTCCTCACGGCTCATCTCTCTTGCCAGAACAACTCTGTCAAAGCCGTTTTTATACAATACCCTTGCCCCCTGCGGCGTATGAACCGACATCTGAGTAGACGCATGGAGCGCAATGTCAGGCATAGCTTTTTTTATAATATCTGCAAGACCCCAGTCCTGCACAATGAATGCGTCTGCGCCAAGAAGATACGCTTCTTTAGCGGTTTCAACTGCGATCGGAACCTCCTCGCTGCTTACAAGAGTGTTGAGTGTTATATGCACCTTCACTCCGTGCAGATGGCAGTAGTCTATAGCTTTTTTTAGCTCCTCGCTGTCGAAATTTTTTGCATATGCCCTTGCACTAAACCGCAAGGAGCCAATGTACACGGCATCGGCTCCTTGTCTTACGGCAGCCGTGACGGAATCAAAAGACCCGCACGGCGCAAGAATTTCAATAGAATTATTCATCATCGTCATCATCCGCGAACGCTTTCTGCTCAAAGAAGCTCATGATCTCTGCAGCATCGTCTGCTGTTTCGCCGAATATGTCGTCAGAGAACGTTCCCTGAATCGGAGCCTGCTGCTCATCCTGCGTCTTTGCGGACTTTTTTGTGAGCTTCGGCAGGGGCTGCTTATCAACGATCTCATCCTCCGACTTGCTTGATACCGGGGTGATCGGCTCGGGCTTCTCTTGCGGAACAGGCACAGCAGACCTTGCGGCTGACCTTTGCGAAAGCCTTGATCTCAGTGTGTTTATCTCTGCTCGGAGCTGCTCGTTCTCCTTTTTCGTATCCTCATACTGCTTGCGCGAAAAAGCCGATTCCTGGAGATAATCTTTGATCTGGCCCCTGAGATTGGCGTTATCGTCCATTGCCTTAGTCAACTGGTCGCAGTAGTCCATAGCAACGAAAAGCGCAACCTCGGTCATATTGCGGGTATGCAGTTCATCGGACAAACGCTTGACCTTTCTTTCGATCTTCGAGGCAACCTTATCCATGTACTCCTGACTCTCTTCGGAGGAGATCGTAATTGTATGATTCAGTATTCTGACAACATTTTTAGCCAAAATCAACACGTCCTTTATATTATCTGATTGTTTCCAAAAAAGAAATTTATTAATCTTTTTATTATCTTTACTAATTATACAACATAATTCCTCTTATTACAAGGATAATTTTTATATTTAACAATAATTCGACAATACAAGAAAAAGAAATGTCGGTACAGACAAGAAGTATCATCGTTCTCTGTTTCTGTTAAATTACATAAAAATTTCAAGTTGTTTTGTAGCTTTAGAACAAGTCGTTTGTATAATTATCACAAAGCGACATAATAACTATTGTAAAATGCCTAAAATTTATATTTTTTTCATAATCATTATTGACAGTTTTCAGAAAATGTGCTATTATTTTATTGTGATAGAAATTTGGAAGGCAATACCTGTTTTTGATATTTACACATTTCTTTTCTTTTCTTTAAAACTTTATATGAAAAAGCACGTTGTTACGACGTGCTTTTTTCATTTTGTATATTTTGCGATAAACCTCAAAAAGCTTGACGAGAATCAGGTAAAAGCCGCAGATGTCGACGGCGACAATAAGGCTACCAACAATTAACATCCTGAGATATTCGATCAAGATACAGGTGAAGTTCCCGATAGGCGAGTACGTTTAATAATATAATAATCCATCGTCAGAGGCAGACAGAGCAGACAGCTTTGTCTGCCTTTTTATGACAGATAATATAACAATGATTTTAAACAACCATCCGTTTTTAAAAACTGCAATACATCACAAATCAGGCGTTCAGACATAACAATTACGCAGCAGCTATATACTTCTCAAAAAAGTCATCCGCTTATTTCTCACGTCACAAAAAGAACAGACTTGTTCTGTAAATTGCAACAAAACGGCAAGGCTCAATCTGTTAATATGGCATATTAATTTTTTGAAATCAAATTCATTATTGTAATATACGCAAAAAAGGTTTATAATATTATCGTAATGATTTGTTCCCGATGAAGCACGTTTTTTCGGGAGATCATAATAATTCAAAGGAGGATCTAATATGCTGAAAAGGATCTTAACAACTATGTTATCTGCGCTGCTTGTCGCAGGGACTCTTTTCCCCGCAAGTGCGGCAAGTGCTCCTGTTGCTTCGGGAGAAACAAATAACTACACCTCGACCTGCGAATGGCTCGACGACACCTTCGCTTATGACGGTAAGCTCGGTGCAGATTACTCACCCACCTCGACGACATTCCGTGTATGGGCGCCTGTCGCTACAAAAATTACGCTCAAGCGCTATGCGACGGGCAGCGACCGGGAGGACGGCGCAAAATCTCTCGGTGACTATCCGATGACAAAAAACAGTTCAACGGGTGTATGGTCTGTGACTGTTGACGGCGATCTCGTCAACACATACTACACCTACGAGATCACTACCCCCGATGTTATGGGACGTGATCCTAAGACACACGAAACACAGGATATCTACTCCTACGCTGTCGGTGTAAACGGCGACCGCTCAATGGTAGTTGATTTTGACAACACCGACCCCGAAGGATGGGATCAGGATAACCATGTCCTGCTGACAAACCCCACCGACTCTTTTGTGTGGGAGGTTCACGTAAAGGACTTTTCCTATGACCCAAGTTCGGGTGTTTCCGAGGCCAACAGAGGAAAATACCTCGCCTTCACCGAAACAGGCACTACCGTTAACGGCAAGGGCGGTATGGCCACCTGCGTGGATTATCTGAAAAACTTAGGCGTTACTACCGTACAGATAAACCCGTTCAACGACTTCGGTTCGGTTGACGAGACCGACAGCGCAGGAAGATTCAACTGGGGCTACGATCCAAAGAATTACAGCGTACCCGACGGATCGTATTCATCAAACCCATATGACGGAAATGTCCGCATAAAGGAATGCAAGCAGATGATCCAGGCACTCCATAACGCAGGTATCTCTGTTGTCATGGACGTTGTTTACAACCATACATACAGCACCGATTCATGCTTTAACTACACCGTACCAAAATACTACTACCGTATGTGGCACGAGCGTAATGCTGACGGCAGCGTTTATTACGACAGCTATGTATATTCCAACGGCTCCGGCTGCGGAAACGAAACAGCCTCGGAACGCAGAATGTACAGGAAATTCATGATCGACTCTATCCTCAACTGGGCAAAGGAATACCATGTAGACGGATTCAGATTTGACCTTATGGCTCTGCACGATGTCGAAACACTCAACGCTATCCGCAAGGCTCTTGACGAGCAGGTCGACAGCCGCATCACTATGTGGGGCGAAGGCTGGACAGGAGGCGGCGGTGAATACCCCGGACTCACATGGGACAAGAAGCCCTTTGTACAGGCAAACATCGGCTATCATCCCGGCCTTGATCAACGCATAGGCTTCTTTAACGACGGCCTGCGTGACGCAATCAGAGGCAACAACGACCTCAATGTTGCAGGCTGGATACAGACAGGCGATGACTCCAACAACTGGAAGGTCGCAGAAGGCATGAAGGCCGAAAAGGGTGACAGCTTCAGCGTGCCGACGCAGGTAGTCAGCTACGCAGCTTGTCACGATAACCGCACACTATGGGATCAGCTCTGCGCTTCTCAGGGAATGACAGACTCTTATTACAAACGAAACGAAAAGCTCATCTCTCAGAGCAAGCTCTCGGGCGCTGTTCTGAACGTGTCACAGGGTGCTACATTTATCCTTGCAGGCGAAGAAATGGGACGTTCCAAGGGCGGCGATCACAACAGCTATAACAAACCCCCGGAGATAAACAAAATAGACTGGAACCTCGCTCAGACAAACTCCGATCTGGTTTCATACTACAAGGGACTCAGACAGATCCGCAATAATTTTGCTTTGTTCAAATCTCCTGCCCGTACCTCTGATAAGTATTATTTCCTGCCTATATCTACTAAAGATCAGATCGCCTGCATATGCACAAATACCCAATCGGGACAGTGGAACAAGCTGCTCTATATAGCAAATGCTTCCGATATGCCAATTACATATCAGGTACCGTCAGGTCAGGAACAGAACTGGATCATTCTCTCCGACGGTTCAAAAGCAGGACTCAAAAGTCTTGGCGAAGTACCTAACGGAAACTTCTCCGTTCCCGCAAATTCGATGGTAATAGCAGTCGATAAAGCTTCTTACAATTCCGTTAATATCGATGACCCGACTCGTACTATAGATGTTCACTTTGAAAACAAAGCAACAGGAGAATGGATATACAGCTATTCTGTTTCGGGCGATAAGGGCAAGCCATATTCTATCTATGCGCCCGAGGTATATGACAACAGCTATATTCTCGACAGCGTAATCGGCGATACCGAAGGGACATTCTCAGAAAACGGCAGTGTGACGGTGAACTACATTCCCGTAAATGCAGGTAGTGTTACCGTGAAGTATCTCAAAACAGGCACAAATGAAAGTATAAGAAACGATGATGTACTGAAAGCCGTTGTGGGTGACACAATAACTCTCGGCGATCCGCCGCCGATGCTCGGCTATAAGGCTAACGATTCGCAGAACCCGACCGACAGCAAGATCCCCGTTGTCTGGGGCAACACCGACGTTAAGTACTACTATGACGAAGCAACACGCAACATCAAGCTGCATTTCCGCCACAGCGGTTCCGAAACATGGGCGCCTGTCCTGTGGATCTGGGGTGACGGCAGCTACAATTACGGCACTTCCAAAGAATGGCCGGGCGATACGTTGACCGACACCGACGGCGACGGATGGTTCGACACAAGCTTCACGGCAAGAGCAACCGAAACCTCTTATAACCTCATCGTAAGCTCAGATCATTCACGAACAATGGATATAACAGGACTTGCCGACAGCGAGCTGTGGATCGTAATTGACGACAGCAATATCGCATATGACAACGATCACCTGATTATTTACAGAGAAAATCCCGATACTAACCCCAATGCTCACAAGGCAGGCCGTTACGGAAAGCTGAATTCGTCAAGCGATAACATAGAACCCACACTGTATAATATAACAAAAGAAAACTTCTTCAATGTTACGGTAAGCGGTTACAATGCAGAGAAAACTATCCCCGGCGCTGAGGTGATAGTATCTCTTGACAGGAAGGCTCTCCCCAACGGCTCAATATTCAAGAGCTTCTCCGTAAACGACGGCAAGGTTGAATTCAACACACTCTCCGATGAGTCCATAAGCTTCACCATGCCCGAAGAAAATGTTGTTATAAAGGCTGTTATGGAGGCTGTCAGACCCGAGCTTACACTTGTCTATGCAGTTGATCCCTCTTGTGAAGAAGACGGAAATACTGCGTACTATATAGACACTGCAGGCAATCTCTACGAAGACGAGGATTATACTCCTCTCAGGGACAAAAACGGCGACGGCAAGGTTGACTTAAATGACGTAAAAAATCCTGCAAAGGGCCACTCATGGAACGAACCCGTATGGACATGGAACGACAACTACACTTCTGCGAAAGCAGCATTCACCTGTAAAAACGACACCGAACACACAACAAACGTTGATGCAGTGATCACAAAGGAAGTAACAACAAGTGACGACGGCGTAATAACAACAACGACATATACCGCAGCAGTTACACTTAACAACAAGACATATACCGACACAAAAACAGAAACTGATATTGACTCATCGACTCCTTACGATACCGATTCAAGCGGATATGAAGAAATGGCATACAAAATATACTTCAATATGTACAATGCCGACATCAATGTATACCGCACCAGCAACGCCGAATATCCTTACGAACATGATGTAAAAACAGCCTGGTCAAGAGACGGCAAGACAGGCGAGCTTGATAAGAGCGGAAGCGGTGAGATCACGTTTGAGATAACCAACGAGTCTTCCGATGATAAAGTCCGTACAGGTATTATCGTCAAAGGTGATTACGACCAGTGTCTTGCACGCGACAAGTACGGCCGCCGTTATACTATTACGGGTATCAAGAGCGATCTGACGATCACAGCCGATTACGGTGACGACACATCTACCGACACCACCACAAATACAGATACGGATACTTCGTCAGCGACCGACACTTCCACAAGTACCGATGTTCAAACAGACACCGAAACCAACAACGATACTGAAACTAATACCGATACTTCAAATACCGATACCGAGATACTTACGGATACCACTATAAACACCGACACCTCATCAGATACAAATACGATTACCGATACCAATACCAACACAGAAACCGACACTTTATCCGATACCGATACTTCTTCCGATACTGATACTGCAACAAACACAGACTCGGACGATGACGACTATTCAGATATGGCATACAAAATAATGTTTGACATTTGGACTGCCGATGTTGATGTTTATCACACCAGGAAAGCAGAATCCCCCGATGATTACGGTGTAAATGTAGCATGGTCAAGAAACGGCACTACAGGCGAGCTTGACAAGAGCGGCGACGGCGAGTGTACATTCGTTATTACAAATTTTGACAGCGATGCCGATCCATTTAACGGAATTTCGATCAAGGGTGACTACGAGGCGGTTATCAACTATAAAGATGACAACACCAGATTCACCATAACAGGAATTACGAGCGACCTGACAGTCACCATTGAGAATTCTGTTATACCGCCCAAGGATTCCGATACAGATACCGACAACAAGGTCAAGCTCGGTGACGTTGACCTCGACGGCAAGATCTCCGCAAAGGACAGTATGGCTATTCAGCGTTATGCGATCAACCTCAAAAAGCTTAACGAAAATCAGCTCAGAGCCGCAGACGCAGACGGTGACAACAAGGCAACAAACAAGGACGCTATCATTATTCTGAGATACACGATCAACATTAAGGTCAAGTATCCGATCGGCGAGATTGTTTAATTGAATTATATTTCAAAAACAAATAGTAATCCGAAGCATTGAACGAACCCCTGCCGATAAAAAGCAGGGGTTATTGTTGACAATGATTTCCTCTTATCAAAAAACTCACCTGTTAATCAGAAATTCACTTATTATCTATTGAAAAACAGAAGCATGGTTTCACTTTTTTGTTGACATTCTCCATCATGTGTAGTATAATTTGATTAATAGTGAATTACGTTATCTATGTACAGTCTAATCGTGATTGCTTAATATGCTGTTATGACAAAGTATATGTCAATGTATTATGCAACGTGCACATAAGCTGATTGCTCCTTAAAAAATAGCTGCCTGGATTTTTTAAGTATCGATCGGGTACTTGAGCCATGATTCTGTGCTTATGATATAAATATGTACATATTTTACAAAGGAAGAAAAACTATGGGTATTGCAGAAAATTTAAAAAAGGGCACGTCTGAGCTTCTTATCCTTTATCTGCTCAACAGCGAGGATATGTATGGTTATCAGATTGCGCATGAGCTAAAGGCTAGAAGTGGTGAACAGTTTGTTATGCCGGAGGGATCTCTATATCCTACATTGTACCGCTTGATAGACAAAGGCGTTATCTCCGATAGGATGGAGATCGTAGGCAAGAGACTCCGTAAGTATTATCATCTTGAGCCTTACGGTAAAGAGTATCTTTCAATTATCCAGGCAGAGTACGATAAAATCAATCAAGGTATTCAAATGGTTTTGTCCACAACAGGCGACAAGGTGACTGAATAACAGCCGCAAATCTAAAAGACCCGGTGAAGCGTGAATGCTCACCGGGTTTTTCCTTTAAGGAGACACTGATTAAATTGAGCGCCGAAGTTGCGCCGTCAGATTTTTAGGCAAATTGTGTGAAAAATCCGCAGGAATACTGACGTATTTCAAGGAAACCGAGTTAAAACTCGCAAAATGCCGAAGGCATAAGAGAATTAAGCTTTGCTTCTGTGATATTATGCCCGTCAGTCATGAGTATGTCGAGATCACCGCTGCAAAACTCAAGCAGTGCCTGTCTGCACACTCCGCACGGCGGTGTTAATACGATCCGACCATCATGTCGGAATGCAATGACAGCGATCTTGACAAAATCCCGCCTGCCGTCTGCGATCGCCGAGAACAAGGCTGTTCTCTCTGCGCAGTTTGTGACAGAAAACGATACATTCTCGATATTACAACCTGTGTAAACTGCTCCGTCGCTGCACAAAAGCGCTGCTCCGACCGAAAAATGCGAATACGGTGAATAGCTTTTCTCCGCAGCCTTTTCAGCAAGCTTCATGAGCGCCTGATCATCCATCTCACTCACCTATCCTATGGGCTGTTTCAAGAGACAGCTCTATCATTTTAGTAAACGAATTTTGCCTATCCTGTGCAGACATAGCCTTATCCGTTCCTATACAGTCAGACACCGTGAACATGGCGAGCGCATTCTTCTTCGCATATGCCGCATTCATATACAGCGCCGCTGTTTCCATCTCCACAGCCAGAACGCCCATTGCCTTCCATTTTTCATTCTGCGATACATCTGCGGAATAAAATGTATCAGAGCTGAGAATATTTCCTATATTTATTCCCGTCCCACACTCTGCGCATACTTCATCCAAAGTTTTCAGCAGCTTAAAGCTTGCCGTGGGGGCATATGTTCCGTTAAGTCCGTATTGCGAGGCATAGTTGGAATTCGTACACGCACCCATTGCGGCGATTATATCCCCGAGATCAAGCTCGGGCTGAAGCGCACCCGCAGAACCTGTCCTTATTATATTATCGACATCGTAAAAGTTGAAAAGCTCATAGCTGTAGATCCCCATAGACGGCATACCCATACCGCTGCCCATTACGGAAACTCTTTTGCCCTTGTAGCTTCCCGTATATCCAAGCATACCTCTCACCGATGTTACAAGAACAGGATCATTAAGGAATTTCTCTGCGATCAGCTTTGCACGGAGAGGATCACCCGGCATGATCACCGTTTTGGCAAAATCTCCTTTTTTTGCTTCAATATGCGGAGTAGGAACAAACATACACATGACCTCCTTGTTTATTTTTATACATTATATCTAAATATTTCATAAAAGTCAAGGTGGAATCGTTTAAAAAAAGCTGTCTATTGTAAGACAGCTTTTTGTTCTTGATCGTTATTCAAGTGTTTTTGCAAGTATCTCTAACCCCTTGTCTATCTCCTCTTTTGTGATATTGAGAGGGGGAAGCATTCTGAGCTTTGTCTTTGCAGTGAGAATAAGCAAGCCGTTCTCGGCACATTTTGCGGCAATATCCGAGGCTGTATACCCATCCGCAAGAGTAATACCTATCATCAATCCAAGCCCCGAAAGCTCCTTGATCTGAGGGATCTCCAACAGCTTTTCTCTGATATACTCTGCCTTCGGAGAGACTTCCTCAAGAAGTCCGCAGTCGAGCAGCTCGGTCAGCACGGCAACACCGCCTGCACACGAAACGGGATTTCCGCCAAAGGTCGATCCGTGATCACCGTAGGACAGAACACCCTCGGTTTTCTCGTTCATGAGAACTGCGCCTATCGGCAGACCGCCGCCCAAACCCTTTGCAAGAGTTGTAATATCGGGAGCTATTCCGAACTGTCTGCTTGTCAGCAGCGTTCCCGTTCTGCCGATACCCGTCTGAACCTCGTCAACGATCAGAAGAATCTCATGATCCCTGCAGAAGTCTGCCAAGAAACGTACATAGTCCTTATCCGCTGCGATAACACCGCCCTCGCCCTGAACAAGCTCTATCATGACAGCGCATACAGTTTCATCGAACGCTGCTTCAAGAGCCTCTTTATCGTTCATAGGCACATACCTGAAGCCTCCTGTAAACGGATAGAAGTTCTTGTGAAAAACATCTTGTCCTGTGGCTTCGAGTGCGGCAATAGTCCTTCCGTGGAAAGAGTTCTGCATTGTTATGATATTTACACACTCTTTGCCCTTATTGTCTGCGCCGTACTTTCTTGCGATCTTCACAGCACCCTCGTTGGCCTCGGCCCCCGAATTTGCAAAGAACACCTTAGAATATCCTGCCGCCTTGCACAGCTTCTCCGCAAGCACTGTATCGGGTACGGACACAAAGATGTTGGACGTATGCTGAATAGTGCTTATCTGTGCCGTAACAGCCGAAACCCAGTTTTCATTACAGAAGCCCAGGCTGTTCACACCGATACCCGATGTAAAGTCGATATATTTCTTTCCCTCTGCGTCAAAGCCCGTAGAACCCGAACCTCTTGTCAGGACAACATTCTGCCGTTTATATGTATTGGCAATATACTGCTTATCCAAATTCTGATAGTATTCGTTTGTCATTCTGATCACTCCTCTAAACAATACAAAATTTATTATTGCACTATATTGAAGATTTGTCAAGTGGATAATTATTATTTATCAGTGCAGCCGCATGAACAAATCACATAAATATGATTATTTTGAGGCATATTTAACCTTATCGTGCCCCGTCTCCGCTGAGTTTTTATAGCAACATAATTCAAGTTAAATTGTCATGCGGTTGCCATGTGTTTTTAATCAAAAGATACTGCCCTTGTAATCTCCGAGAGATGAGATCGTCGTATCCTTTTTGATCGTCTTTCCCTCGTTTTTGTATACTCCTCCGCTGATCGCAACCGTACCTTTCTTAGTGTATACATAGGTGTATTCGGTGCCGTCGATCGTATGATTCAGAATATCACTCGAAGCATTGTTTTCTGCAAAAACATCTCCTACCGTACATATATCTGCTGTCTTACCGTTATAGGTAGTGTCGGAGTTTTTCGTAAGATACATATTGATAGCGCCCTTAAGGAGCATCTCGGTCTTCGCTCTGTCTTTTTCGAGCGTTTCCATAGTTGCTTCTCCGTCGTTACCGTCGGTATCCTGTTCGGTATTCTTTTCTTCGGTGTCAACATCAGGCTTTGCGGTATCGGTACTGTTTTCACCGACAAGCGATGATATTTTTGTATCCGCCTTCAATACCGTACCGATGTTCTTATACTTACCGCCCAGAATATCAACAGATCCGTTTTTGGTATATACAAATGAATAATTGCTGCCGTCAATGGTACGTGACAAAATATCCTTAGTAAGATTACTTTCAACAAGAACATCTTCTACAGTACAGGTCTGAACCGTTTTTCCGTTATATTTGATCGTTGTATCATTGGTTTTGTAATTAAGAACAGCTTCTTTGATAAGAATATTGACAGTATTTCTGTCCTTTTCAAGCTGAGCTATCTCTTCATCCGATGTACCCTGATCATCGTCCGAAGCTGTATCGCCCGGTTTTTCCGATTCAGTGTCTTTGCCAAGCTCGGAGATCTTCGTATCCGCCTTCAGCTCGATACCGTCGTTTTTGTAATCGCCTCCCGAGATCCTGACTGAACCGTCAGCTATATATACAAACTTATACGTTACCCCGTCTATCTTGCGGGAGAGTACACTCACGTCAATATTATTCTCTTTAAGTACATCTTCAACCAAAGCTTCATCGGCTTTTTTTCCGTTATATTCTGTTTCGCTATCATCATTCTTAAAAGACTTTACTGCTTCGCCGACTGCCTTATCTACATTATTGCACTCTCTCTCCATTGTTTTTATGTCTTCATTGGAGTCTGTTCCATCCGAGTCTTCGGGCTCCTTCCCGCTTTCGGTTGATACGTTCTCACCATTGTCAGCCGTTTCGGGTTCGTCGCTTTTCCAATCATAGAGATCAGCTATCGTAGTTGTGGGAGTCAGCTTCTTTCCCTCAACGTCATAAATTCCACCCGTAAGCGTCACTTTACCTGCTGTAGTGAATACCATATTATATGTTTCGCCGCCTATGGTTTGCTCTAATACGTCTGTTGATTCCTCATTCTCGACAAACACATCCTCAACAGTGGCTTCATCTGCAGGTTTTCCGTTATATGTTGTTTCGGTAGTTCCCACAGCATATGTATCGATTGCCTCTTTCAGAATTTTTTCTACATCTGATGTTTTGCCGTTCATCTCACTGATCAGTTCATCATCGCTCTTTTTTCCGAACGGTAAACCGCACGATGTCAGCATCAGCACCATAGATAATGCCATAACTGCCGCTAAAACTCTTTTTAACATAAACACATCTCCATTTCACTACCGATCAAACGGTCGCCGGGTTTTCCCGATGTCGACTGATCAGGTAATCATTATCATATATAATAATAACGCAATAATACAAATCTGTCAATAAATGTTTATCATTCATTGTGATTTTTAACCACAATATTATAAGCTTCGGGAATTACCTCTACCGTAATATCGGTATGCTCTCCTCCGTCTTCTCCGTCTGTCGTCCACTTTACAGGCTCGGTCGTGATAAAGCGAACCTTATCGGTAGTAAATTTCAGCAGCTCGGGACAATCAAAATCAGATGTAAGCAGCGCTGACAGTATTCTTTGCAGGTCCGCAGGGGAATTCGGCTTCTTGATAAGAACACACTCAAACAATCCGTCATTTAACAGCGGAGCATACTCCGAACGATTCTTGAACCCGCCTATGGAGCTTGTGTTTGAAACAAATCCGAAGATAAAATCGTCCTCTGTTTCCAGCTCCTTGCTTTCAACCTTTATATGATAGAACGAATAGTCCTTCAGCCTTTTCATTCCCTCCAACACATACGCCGCATGACCCAGAATATTCTTCGCACGCTGCGGCGTTTCGTAAGATACGTCAGTAAACATACCGAATGCCGCAATATATATAAAGTGCTTCTCCCCGAACATACCGCAGTCGCAGGGCATCGGACTTCCCTCCACTATGCAGTGTGCGGCTTCGTTATTGTCAAACGGAATCTCCAAACTTGACCCGAAGTCGTTTGTCGAACCACTCGGAATATATCCAAGAACAGTACGCTTCTCCTTAGGCAATGATACAAGCCCCGATACCGATTCGCTGAGTGTACCGTCACCGCCGCATACAACAACCATGTCAAAATCGGCAGCACGCTCGACGATCGTGTCATGAGCGTCCATTCTCCTCTGTGTGGGATATACCGTAACGTCATAACCGCCCTTTACAAAAATATCTATTATACTCCAGAGATTAGGCTTTATCTGTGATTTGCCCGATGTCGGATTGAACATTAGCAGAAGTCTTTTTTTCATATAGATCACCTCACCTTCATTATAACAAGCTGTCTGATAATTTCAAGTAAATAAATGTTAATTTTATACCAAAAACTATTTAAAAAAATTTTTAAATTCCTGTTGACAAGCACTTATCCATGCGTTATAATCTATTTAAAGATTTTTTTAAATAACACACAAAAAGGATGTGATATAATGGCTGTACAGGAAATTCTTGCGGCGCTCTCCGATAAAGAACGGCGAAGAATAATCGACATCTTAAAGCAGGGGAAAATATCCTCGGGCGATCTTGCCAAAGAAATGGGTATGACTCCGCAGGCTCTCTCCTATCATTTAAAAAAGCTGAAACAAGCCGACATTATCTATGAAAGCAAGTATAAAAACTTCATCTACTATGAGCTTGACCTCACGGTACTTGACGAAATAATTCTATGGATAAACGATCTCAGATCGTAAAGAAAGGATGGTTTATATGAAAAACAAAAAGCACATTATCTTTATCGGCATTCTCATTTCGGTTTCGGTGATCATAGGTATAGTATCAATGTTTATCCTGCCCGACATAATCCCCGTACACTTCGGTCCCGACGGTTCGGCAGACCGATACGGCAGCAAATTCGAGGCGCTTATCATGCCCGCCGTTTCATTGTTGATGGGGATCTTTCTGATAGTTTTCGGAAAAATCTCCTCAAAAAAGGATAATGACGGCAAGAACAACGAAAAGGCGATGTATATAACCCTTGAGAGTGTGTTGTCTGTTCTGGTTGCAATGAACCTGTATTTTCTCTATGCGCAGTACAACAATATCGAAAACCTGTACTCACTGAAGATCAATATAGGCAGCCTTGTTCTTGTACTCTCTGGATTATTATTCATCATAACAGGCAACATTATGCCTAAAGTGAAAAAGAATTCCGTAATCGGTATGAGAACTCCGTGGACAATGAAAAACGATGATGTATGGAAGAAAAGCCAGCGTTTTTCCGGCTTTGCGTTCGTTATAGCAGGAATAATCATGGTAGTATGCGGTTTTTTAGTTAAGGGCGCTGCAGGTCTGATAATTCTCTTGTCGATCATTGCTGTGACGATAATCGTAAGCCTGATCTACACATACAGGATCTCGCATGAAACAAATAATGATAATACATAATATATTATTGCCGTATCCTTACTTTCTCGGGTTTACAGGCAAAATAATTCCCTTGTACAGGAGCTATCCTGACAAGGGAACTTCTTTTTGGGAAAATTTTTATTCTCCGTACTTTACAATATCGATACCCTCAATAACAACATCCTCAACGGGCTTATTGTTATCATCGGTCTTTACAGCGGCAATAGCGTCTACAACGTCCATACCGTCTATTACCTGCGCAAATACCGTGTGACCTCTGTCGATAGCGTTAAAAGCTCCGTCAAGCGAAGGATTACCGCCCACCTTCTTGTATAAAGCTTTAACATCGTCGGGAACTATATCGGTGTTGAGGAAGTTAATATAGCTCATATAATTACTGAAGCCTTCTTTATTATCTTCCCATGATCCTGCGTCCTTCATCTGACAGATCATGCTGTAAACCTGCTCCCAGTTAGCCTCGCTCGAAGAAAAGTCACCGGTCTTTGACTGATTGATAAAGAACTGCGAGCCGTTGGTATCAGCGCCCGAGTTCGCCATAGCAACAGAACCTCTGAGGTTAAAAAGCTTGTTTGAGAATTCGTCCTCAAAATCCTTTCCGCCGTCAAAAGCGCTCTCTCCGCCGCTGCCCGTACCTGTCGGGTCGCCGCCCTGGATCATGAAGTTGTTGATCACTCTGTGGAACGTGATACCGTTGTAGTAACCGTCCTTGGCGTGTGTGATAAAGCTCTCAACAGCCTTCGGCGCAGCCTCGGGGAAGAATCTCATCGTGATATCGCCCATGCTTGTATGCATAACTGCAACCTCTTCGCCCTGATCGGGAGATTCAAGCTGATAGCCTGCTTCATGCTCTTTGTCATCATAGAAATCAGCTCCGAGACCAAGCTCCTCCATTGTATAAGAGCCGGCTTGGCTGTTTGAACCAACCGCAGATGTATCGTTTGCGGAAGCAGCTGCAGAATCCTTCTCGTCGTCCTTGTCGCCGCAGCCTGATGCAAATGCACACACTGCCATTGCCATAGCAAGAACCAATGCACAATATTTTTTTATCATTTTTCTCTCTCCTTAAAATTTAAAGTCTTATTTATTTTAACCTATTTTCTGTAATTTTGCAACACTTTATTAAAACTGTCACCAAAATCAACATTAGTATCAAAAACAAAGCCTTTTGAACACGCAAAGCTATCAATATTATTTGATAATTATGATCGGCTCGCCCTTGCAGCTTATCAACCCACGGAAGACCTCTGTTTTATCTCCGCTGATCAGATCGGTATAATAACCGTCTTCAAGCGGTACTTCAACGCACGATGAGGTGTTCTTCACAGGGAATACTCCGACGGCCTTTTTACAGGTGTTAGTATGCGTCGCCACAATGAATTCATCCTTAACGCTTCTGATCTCATAAACACTGTCTGTAAATATGTCGTTATGCTTTATCTCAGACAATCCTTTTATCAATGCGGAAAGGTCTGTGCTTTCATCTGACGTCCATTGAATAGTATCTTTATCAAACAGGCTCGGCAAATGAGTTAGGCCTCTTTCCTGTCCGTTATATACAAGCGCCATTCCCTTCTGGAAGAACATGAACGCCGTCCATGTTCTGAGAAGCCTTTTATCGGGTATCAGAAAAGCCGCCCTGGTCACATCGTGATTTTCAAGGAACCTGAGCTTAACATAATTATCGGGATAAATATATTCCTGACGATTTATATCCTTAACATAATCGTCAAGCGAACCGTCCTTAACGGACTCACAAAAGCTCTTGTAGCAATCATAGTCATAGCTTATGTCAAATGCCCTGAATATCTCCGAATCGGACAATGCCGTCAGACCTCTCCCCCTCATATAAAGAATGAATCCCGGCTCTACAGATTCACTCAGCCAGATACAGTCAGGGCGAACCTTAGATACCTCTTCTCTCGCCTTCATCCAGAACTCAATCGGGATAAGGGGAGCTACGTCACATCTGAAGCCGTCAACATATTTTGCCCAGTATTTCAGCGTATCAATCTGATAATCCCACAGCTCACGGTTATTATAGTCGAGGTCGATGATATCGCTCCAATCCCCCACACGGTTCCCGAACGACCCGTCCTCACGGTGATAGAACCACTCGGGGTGTTCTTTACTGAGTACCGAATCGGGCGACGTATGATTATACACCACATCTATAATACACTTCATGCCGTAGGAATGTATAGCGTCTGCCAAAGAAATAAAATCGTCAAGCGTACCGAATTCGGGGTTAACGCTCCTGTAATCGCTGATCGCATACGGAGAACCCAGCGTTCCCTTCCTTTTTGCCTTGCCTATCGGGTGTATGGGCATAAGCCATACAATATCCGTTCCAAGGTCTTTTATATCACGCAGCTTATTCTCGACCTGCTTAAATGTTCCCTCTTCGCTAAAATTGCGGACAAACACCTGATACATCATTTTATTACGCAGACTTTTACTTGTATCCAATGCCATAAAAACACGCTCCTTTTTTGTTGATATATTTATTATAACGGCACTCGGAGTATTTTTCAACAGGCAATTACACGGTTATATAACAAACGTCGATGTCCCCCGGGTCTCACCTGCCGTCGGGGACGGTTCCCAACCGGTTCGGTCGGTGCTTCTGCTGCGCAGAGGTCTCCCCCGGACGCAGAGGTCTCCCCCGGAGACCCGCACCCTCGTAAGGCTAAGGGTGCCATACGTCCGTCGGTGGTGGGTTTAAATCCCCCACCGACGTATGCTGGAGCTTAGCTCCTCGTTTAATTCATACCCCGCAAATTTCCTGCATATAAATTCATAGAACACTCAAACGGAAGGGACGAATTAAAATGACGAAATTTTCTCCCGAAGGAACTCTTTTCAGCACTTCGGAAAACTCATCTTATCTCAGAAGCCTGTCTTCATTGACAGAAGCCCTGCACGAGGGCAGAATACTCGAAGCTAAAGTTAAGCTCTGCGATACATCGCATAATATGCTGCTTGATCTGAACGGGATCAAGGGTATCATTCCCCGCAGCGAAGGGGCAATAGGTATTAAAGAGGGCGTGATCAGAGATATTGCCATAATCTCCCGTGTAAATCGTCCTGTATGCTTCATTATCACCGGCATGGAGCATGACAAGGACGGCAGACCGATAATAATTGCCTCACGCCGACTTGCTCAGGAGAGGTGTATGCAAAGCTGCATAAACACTCTTACTCCGGGCGATATTATAGACGCAAAGATCACCCACACCGAACAATTCGGGGCATTTGCCGACATCGGTTGCGGTATTCCATCGCTTTTGCCGATAGACTCAATATCCGTATCGAGAATAGACCACCCGAACCGCCGACTCCTGCCCGGAATGAACATAAAGGCTGTCGTCAAAAGCAACGATAACGGACGGATCTGTCTGTCACATAAGGAGCTGCTCGGCACATGGCAGGAGAATGCCGACCTGTTTGAACCCGGGCAGACGGTACGGGGCATTGTTCGCAGCATTGAAGACTACGGGGCATTCATCGAGCTGACTCCCAACCTTGCAGGCTTATCCGAATTAAGGCCCGACCTTAAAGAGGGTATGCAGGTAAGCGTTTTCATAAAGAATATCATTCCGCAGAAGATGAAGATAAAGCTCATTGTAATAGACACCTTCGAAAGCGAACCCGTCTTCGAAGAACCGAAATATTTCTATACAGGCAGTCATATAGATGAATTCAGATACTCCCCTGTCGGCTGCAATAAGGAAATCATAACATATTTTTAGGCAGGCGGGCGGACGCACGTCCGCAGGTGTTACGCGTTCATAGTTTATTGTGGGTCTGACATTAAACTCGCGTCAAACCTTGATAGTCCACAATGCCGTCCCCGGAAGGGTCAAATCTAACAACTCGGAACTTTGAACTAATAACTTGCACAAATGACAGAAGAAACCATGATTCCCACAATTATTAAGGAGACACTGATTAAATCGAGTGCCGAAGTTGCGCCGTCAGATTTTTAGGCAAATTGTGCGAAAAATCCGCAGGAATACTGACGTATTTCAATGTGCGAAAAATCCGCAGGAATACTGACGTATTTCAAGGATTATGAGTGCAATTTGACAAAAAGATGCAAGCAAATTTGGTGCTCAGTCCGAAGGACGTGATTTAATCAGTGGTTCCTTAAGTTTTAAGTCTTCAGTTTTCAGTCTTAAGTTTCAAGGCAGGCTGACGCACGCAGGTATATTCCGTCATACTTTATTCGATACGCAATTCTTCGCCGCGCAAAATGTTTATTTGTAAAAACATCAGGCTCTCTCTCCGAGGGAGCCTTTGCCATTGCCCGACCATGTTTATCATATCATGCTCATCACCGAATTGGCTTCGGGTGCTTGTGCGTGAAAGAATAATGCTTGGGAGACACTGATTAAATTGAGCGCCGAAGTTGCGCCGTCAGATTTTTAGGCAAATTGTGCGAAAAATCCGCAGGAATACTGACGTATTTCAAGGATTT
>OMYH01000048.1:0-10129 GCA_900315255.1 uncultured Eubacteriales bacterium
TTATCGCTATAAACGGGAGAGTTCCAGAGCGGCCAAATGGGGCAGACTGTAAATCTGTTGTCACTGACTTCGGTGGTTCGAATCCACCCTCTCCCACCATCGGCAAGCTGTCGTTTAAGATTTTCACCCGATATTAGTCGGGTGATGTTTTTTTTGCTGTTAACCGAAGCATCGTTCAGATAGAAAAAATCCTGTCACGAAAGCGGCAGGATTTTTTTGATATTCTATATTCCTTCTCAGAACAAAACGTCTTTGAAGCACATCATCTGTTCATTTTTGTCATAATTCCAGCTGTGATAAGCTCCGCCCTCGCAGTATTCGCATTCGCTGCAGTTCTTGCACTTGTCATTCTTATCCGACAGCGGCTTGCGGAATATATCAAACTTGTTGTACCAGACATCGGTGAAATCATCACGCAGGATATTGCCCTGTATGGTTTCGGGTCTGCGTTCGATGTCCAGGCACGCTCCGATATCGCCGTTCGCCATAACGCTTGCAACGTAGATCCCTGCATTGCAGAGAAAATACCAATCACGGACCTCACGCTCATAGTCAAGCCCGAGGAAGTGTGTGCAGCCGTATGTCACGGGGTAGCCTGCTTCTCTCTTTTTGCGAATGAAATCAAACAGATATTTGTAATCTTCGTTGTCTAATGTGTAGCCGTCAAGCTCCAAGGCTCTGCCGATAGGCTCGATGGTCGCAAGACGCCATGAATTTACGTCAATGTCATCCATGAGATCGAAGATCCCTTCAAGCTCGGAGATGTTCTTTTTGTTGACAACGGTCGTGACCTGTACCGAATGGAAATCATAATCAAGGAGATTTTTGACGCCCTCGATCGTTGCCCTGAAGCCGCCCTTCCTTCTGCGGAATGCGTCGTGAGTGTCCTCCAGTCCGTCCAGGCTCAGAGAGATCGTTTTCATGCCCGATTCATAGAGCTTGCGTGCAATGTCCTTCGTGATCAGAGTGCCGTTGCTGGTCATGCCCCAGTTGAAGCCCAGCTCGTTTGCATAGTTCATGATCTCAAAGAATTCCTTTCTCAGAAGAGGCTCTCCGCCCGTTATGCACAGCATGGGCTTTTTCGGGAAGTCATGCTTTATCTTGTCGAGGAAATCCTTGTACTGCTGTACGGTGAGTTCGTCAGACCTTACATCTCCGCATCGGCTTCCGCAGTGAAGGCAGTTCTCGTTGCACTTAAGCGTCAGTTCGAGAAACAGATACTTCAGTATCGGATCTTTACGCAGCTTCTGTCTGTAATCGTGCAGCTGCTTGAGGTGCTTGGGCTTTATTGAATTGTTCATATTCTTATCCCTTTCCGATCACCGGCAGAGTTCGTTCGATGTGTGCCTATTATGGACAGATTCTGACGCAGGCGGTAAAGCCACCCAACCCAAAAAGCAGGTGTGCGGTTTTCGTCTGCCGTTGGCAGTTCTGTCGGCGATCTGTCGATGGCATTATTATTCTTCCATGTCGTAGTACAGCGGAGGTCCGTACAGGTCGGATTCGAGGTTGTCTTCAGGATCGTAGTACTCAGTATCGGTGTAGGATGACGTGTCCCTGAAGAATTCCGGCGGACCGTACAGACAGTTGTCTATGTTGAAATACGGATCATAGTACTCCGTATCGTCCTCGGATTCGGGTTCGGTGTAGGATGATGTGTCCCTGTAGATTTCCGGACCGTACAGACAGTTGTCTATGTTGAAATACGGATCATAGTACTCCGTATCGTCCTCGGATTCGGTATTCTCGTTATCCGACCGAACTGCTTCGCTGCTGCTGTTGTCGGGTTTCGAGCTGACCTTCTCGCTGCTGCTGTTGTCGGGTTTCGAGCTAACCTTCTCACTGCTGCTGTTATTGTTTTCGGGTCGGGAATGAACTGTTTCGTCGTAGTTATTTTTTGGTTCGTACGGTGCTGCGTTGTTGTCGTTACTCTTTTTCTTCGGCTTTTCGGTATCGCTGTCGGCGGCTTTGGAGCTTGACGACGACCTCTCTTTGTCACTGTCCTTTGATTTCGTCTTTCCCGAATCCGTGTCGGTATCGGTTGCGTCTGACGTTTCCATATCGGATGAAGTATCCTTATTGGTTTTTGTCTTGCTGCTTGCTGCTGCGCTGCTTGCTTCCTTTTCGGCATAGACCGAGGAATTATCCGTGATCTCCGATGTGTCGTGTTTCATGTCGCAGGCGTTCAGTGTCGTGACGGTTGCTGCGGCTACGACAGCGATAACGATTCTTTTGAAGCGCTTTTGTCTGAAGCCTTCTTGTCTGAAGCGTTTTTTCTTGTCCATAAATGTATCCTCCTTGGATGTTCCTATTAGGGGTTAAAATGCAGATGCTTCGCTGATTTAACGGTTCTGCATCTTTAAAGCATCTGCAAATACTTCCATTTATTAGACACCGATAATGTCATTTTTTCGCAGTGCTTTTTTAAATAATTATAAAAAAATTTTTTATTTGTCAATCTTGGGAATTATTTTCCGTAAGGGTATCCGAAGCGGGTATATCGTCAGTTTCACGATCATATCTGCTCTGTCCGTTCGTCGGGAAGCGGTCGATTTCGTTATACGGGGCAGGTCCGTACATACAGCCGCATAATGTCAAAGCTGCAATAGCGGACATTTTAACGGCGACACGTCTGAATCGGTTTTTCTCGTTCATAATTCTGTACCTATGTCTTAAATTAATAGTTTTTCTTTGGTATTAATACAGATTATATACTTTCTATTCGTCGCTGTCAATATTTTTATGATATGTTTCGTTTGCGTTCAAACTATTGTGTATCATCAGGTCGATCTGTCCGCAGAAGAGGATTTTTATGCGGTTCAGCTGATCGGCTCTTTGTGTCGGGTCATCGGGTGTTTGATCTCTCAACCATCGTATCATAACACCGATGATAGCTTCTTCGTAAAAAGTAAAAATTATGTCAAGATCGTCTTCGCATATGCTTTCCGTATCGTAGTTCTTCTCCAGTGCCGACAGCAGCAGGCGTTCGAGCTTTTCGTGAGCAAATTTTGACGTCAGCTCGTGTCCGAGGCTTTTATATAAATTCTGGAACATATACTTGTATCTGACGCACGTTTCGATGAAGTCGAGCATTGCGTCCTCTGCATTTTTATCTGCATTGGCGACCATCTCGTCGATCCTGTTGTCTATGAAGCTTAAAAATACGTCATAAATATCGTGAAAATGGTAATAAAAGGTGTTTCGGGATATACCGCATTGACCCGACAATTCGTTGACCGTGATCTTGTTTATCGACTTCTTTTCGGCAAGCTTCAGCGCCGTTTCGGTGATCATTTTTTTTGTTAATAATGACATTTGCAACATCTCCTTCATCAATAATATCACATAAGAATTATTCTTTATTATTGCAAAACAGAATAATTGTCCAATTTTTGTACAGTTCCCGAAGATTGTACATTTTTGAGATATGGTCTGATAGTGTAGAATTAATTCAGTGAAAAGGAGATGAGCGTATTATGAGCTACACCTTGCCGCAATGGGGAGTAATGCTGATCATTACGTCGTTTATAGGATTTATGATCGAGAACACATGGCTATGGCTGACAAAGTCGTATATAGACAACAGAAACATGAATTTACCGTTTCTATTCGGGTACGGCTTTGCGGTAGCATTGGTATATCTGTTTGTCGGGACACCGTCTGATCGGGAAGGTATTCTGAAACAGGCGATCGCTTCGTTCTCTTCTTCGAATATAATGTATTTTCTGTTTTCGTTCTTTTTTGTGTCGATAGGGGAGATAGCTCTCGGTTATGCTTTTCGTGCTGCGTGTCGGTTCGATTACTGGGATTACTCCGATCTTCCGTTTCACGTCACAAAATATACGTCCTTTTTTACAAGCATACTGTTTGCAGGGGCGATATTCATGTTCATGAATTTCTGCTTTTCGCCGATAATGGACTTTGCGGGATTACAAAGCCGCCCGTCGGGAAATATTGCGGTATATCTGACCGACATACTCATTATATCCGATTTTATATATTGTTTTGCACAGATGATGAAGGAGAAAAAGCCGTATCGGAAATGGAGAAAGAATAAGAAGAATAAAGAGAAGTCTATACAGAAGAAAATACAGCTGTTAAGAATAAAATAACGGTCTGTTGATCGTAACAAGAAAACCCCACCGCAGTAATTGCAGTGGGGTCAATATTATTGTATTTAGTTTTTAAGCTAAATCTTACTTACCGATATTAGCGAGCTGCTCGAGGTGCTCATATTTCTGCTCTGCGAACTTCTCAGCTTTCTCGAAGAGTTTTTCTGCTCTGTCGGGGAATGCTCTCTTCAGGGCGTTGTAACGAACCTCACCCATGATGAAGTCACGATACGAAGCAGACGGAGCCTTGCTGTCAAGCTGGAACGGATTCTTGCCTTCGTCTGCAAGACGAGGATCGAAGCGGAACGTATGCCAGTAGCCTGCCTCAACAGCCTTCTTCTCTTCGATCTGAGAAATACCCATACCGCCCTTGATACCGTGGTTGATACACGGAGCGTAGCAGATGATGATCGACGGGCCGTTGTAGCTCTCTGCCTCTACGAATGCCTTGATACACTGATTGTAGTTTGAACCCATAGCAACCTGAGCAACATATACATAACCGTAGGACATTGCGATAGCAGCGAGATCCTTCTTCTTCTGACTCTTACCTGTTGCAGCGAACTGAGCAACAGAACCTACAGGTGTAGCCTTTGAAGCCTGACCGCCTGTGTTGGAGTAAACCTCTGTATCGAATACGAGAATGTTTACGTTCTCGCCCGAAGCGATTACATGGTCAAGACCGCCGAAGCCGATGTCATATGCCCAGCCGTCGCCGCCGAGGATCCACATTGACTTCTTAGCAAGCTCGTCCTTGTCTGCGAGTGTTTCCTTAGCGTACTTTGCAGCTTCACAGTCACACTGAGCTACCTTCTCGAGTACGGGGATAAGAGCGTCTGTTGCCTTGCGGCTTGCTGCAGAATCATCGAATGTGTCGAGGTAAGCCTGGCAAGCTGCCTTAACCTCGTCCTTCTCTGCGATCTCCATGATCTTTGTTATGTTAGCTGCAAGTCTTGTTCTGATAGCCTTCTGACCGAGTGCCATACCGTAACCGAACTCTGCGTTGTCCTCGAACAGTGAGTTGTGCCATGCAGGACCAAAGCCCTTCTTGTTTACTGTGTAAGGTGTTGCAGGTGCAGAGCCGCCCCAGATTGAAGAACAGCCTGTTGCGTTTGCGATAAACATTCTGTCGCCGAAGAGCTGGGTCGCAAGCTTAGCGTAAGGTGTTTCACCACAGCCTGCGCATGCGCCGGAGAACTCAAGCAGCGGCTGCTTGAACTGGCTGCCCTTAACAGTTGTTTCCTTGAACTTAGCGATAACCTCGGGCTTCTCGTCTAAGCTGTAGCCGTAATCGAATACCTTCTGCTCTTTTCTCTGAGTGTCGATGGGCTTCATTGTGAGAGCCTTTACGCCCTTCTTGCCCGGGCAAACCTGTGCGCACGAGCCGCAGCCTGTACAGTCAAGCGCAGATACTGTCATTACGAACTTGTATCCCGGCATACCTGTCATCGGAGCGCTCTTTGTACCCTCGGGTGCGTTAGCGAACTCTTCATCTGTCATAGCAACGGGACGGATAACAGCGTGCGGACATACATATGAACAGAATGTGCACTGTATACAGCTTGTGGGATCCCACTCGGGAACGTCTACCGCAATACCTCTCTTCTCATATGCTGCAGAACCCTGAGGCGCTGTACCGTCTGCGTGTGAAAGGAATGTCGAAACGGGGAGCTTGTTGCCCTTATATGCGTTAACGGGGGTGAGGATATTGTTAACATAATCAACGAGATCTGCTCTGTCGCCTGTTGCCTTAACAGTTACGGAATCGTCTGCTGCATTTGCCCAGTCTGCGGGAACGTCGATCTTCTTGAGGTCTGTCATACCTCTCTCGATAGCGGCGTGGTTCATGTCAACGATAGCCTGACCCTTCTTTGAATAAGACTTTGTAGCAGCGTCCTTCATGTACTGCTTAGCCTCTTCTGCGGGGATAATATCAGCGATCTTGAAGAATGCCGACTGGAGGATCGTGTTGATGCGTCCGCCGAGTCCGATCTCCTTACCGATTGCGATACCGTCGATCGTGTAGAAATTAATATGCTTGTCAGCAATGATCTTCTTCATCTTGCCGGGGAGTCTCTCAGCCAGCTCGTCGCCGCTCCACGGACAGTTGAGCAGGAATGAACCGCCCTCCTTGAGGTCGTCAACCATGTCATACTTGTCAACGTATGAAGGGTTGTGGCAAGCTACGAAGTCAGCCTTGCTTATGTAGTATGTTGATTTGATCGGCTTGTCACCGAAACGCAGGTGAGATACTGTCAAACCGCCCGACTTCTTTGAGTCGTATGCGAAGTAGCCCTGTGCGTACATATCAGTGTGGTCACCGATGATCTTGATTGAGTTCTTGTTAGCGCCTACCGTACCGTCTGCGCCGAGTCCCCAGAACTTACATGAGTGTGTGCCTGCAGGAGTTGTGTCGGGGTTGTCTGTAATATCGAGCGAGAGATTTGTAACGTCGTCTACGATACCGATAGTAAAGCGTCTTTTCGGAGCTTCGCTCTTCATGTTGTTGTATACTGCAACGATGTCGCCCGGTGTTGTATCCTTTGAACCGAGGCCGTAACGTCCTGTGTATACGTTAACGCCTGTGAAGCTTGATCCGTTGATAGCTGCAAGAACATCGAGGTAGAGCGGCTCGCCGATCGAACCCGGTTCCTTTGTTCTGTCGAGAACGGAGATAGACTTAACTGTTTCAGGAAGCTCGCTGAGCAGATAATCTGCAACAAAAGGTCTGTAAAGTCTTACCTTCAGAAGACCAACCTTTTCGCCTGCTGCGTTAAGATAGTCAACAACCTCTTCTGCACAGTCACATACAGAACCCATAGCAACGATAACTCTGTCTGCATCTGGTGCGCCATAGTAGTTGAACGGCTTGTAGTTTGTGCCGATCTTAGCGTTCACTTTGTTCATGTACTCGACAACGATCTCGGGGATAGCGTCGTAGTATGTGTTGCAGGCCTCTCTTGCCTGGAAGAAAATATCGTCGTTCTGAGCAGTACCTCTGATAACGGGGTGCTCGGGGTTTAATGCGCGGCGGCGGAAAGCTTCAACTGCGTCCCAGTCGAGCATCTCGCCGAGATCTTCATAGTCCCATGTTTCGATCTTCTGGATCTCATGAGATGTACGGAAGCCGTCAAAGAAATGCAGGAACGGAACTCTGCCCTTGATCGTTGAAAGGTGCGCTACTGCTGCGAGATCCATGATCTCCTGCGGGTTATTGGAGCAAAGCATTGCATAACCCGTCTGACGACAGGCATAAATATCGGAGTGGTCGCCGAAGATTGAGAGCGCATGGCTTGTAAGAGCACGAGCCGATACATGAATAACGTTCGGCAAAAGCTCGCCTGCGATCTTGTACATATTCGGGATCATAAGGAGAAGACCCTGTGAAGCCGTGTATGTTGTTGTGAGCGCGCCTGCAGAAAGAGAACCGTGCACAGCACCTGCTGCACCGCCCTCGGACTGCATTTCTGTAACCTGAACTTCTCTGCCGAAAAGATTCTTTCTTCCTGCTGCTGCGTACTTGTCTGTTTCGTCAGCCATTACGGAAGAAGGTGTGATAGGATAGATAGCGGCAACGTCTGTAAACGCATACGATACGTGAGCGGCAGCGTTGTTGCCATCCATGGTTTTCATTTTTCTTGCCATTTTGTTTTCCTCCTGCTTAATATAAAGGGCAGTACATACGAGGGCGCACTAACACTTTCCCAAACGCAGATACTCCCTTTGATTTTTAAAATATATATTAATATATCAACATATAGTTTATCACATTCGCTTTGAAATGTAAAGCAGAATATTGTAAATTAATTTAAAAATAACGAGTTTTTTTGACATTTTAACCATTCAATTTGCTAAAGCGTGATGCGTTTTTACGGCAGAGCGTAAGCCTCTGCAGGCGTTTATTGTAGGATATATCAACATGAAAAATATGTGCGTTAATAAAAAGTTCATAAAATTGTGACAGCAGTTTGCATAATTCTCTTGATTTTTCATGTGTAAGACTATATAATATAATCAAATAAGGACAACTTAGAAAGCAATCATTAAATTTAATATAAAGGAGAATTGACATGAGTTTTGAAAAGATTATTGCTCAGCGAGAAAAAAAGACGATCTATCGTGACGGCGATATGGCTGTAAAGGTTTTTGAAAACGACTTCTCAAAGGCAGATATTCTCAACGAAGCGCTCAATACGGCAAGAATTGAGGAAACCAACCTTAACATACCCGGTGTGCGCGCTATCAACATGGTAGACGGAAAATGGGCGATATTTTCTGATTATATCGAGGGCAAGACGCTTGCGCAGCTGATGAAGGACGAGCCGGAGAAGTTCGACGATTATCTCGAGCTTTTTGTGGAGCTTCAGCTTATCGTACACGAGCAGAGAGCGCCGCTTCTCAACAGCCTCAGGATAAAAATGATGAGGAAGATAGACGAAACAGACCTCAACGCAACTATTCGCTATGAGCTTCACACACGTCTTGAATCCATGCCCCGTCACAACAAGGTGTGCCACGGCGACTTCAACCCGTCCAATATAATCATCAGAGATGACGGCACGCCGTTTATCATCGACTGGTCGCACGCTTCAAAGGGCAATGCGGCTGCAGACGCCGCTATTACTTATCTGCTGTTCAAGCTTTCGGGCGACGACGAAACTGCTGACAAGTATCTGAAGCTCTACTGCGCAAAGAGCGACACCGCAAGGCAGTATGTTTACAAGTGGCTGCCGATCGTGGCTGCCGCACAGTCCGTGAAGGGCAAACCCGAGGAGAGAGAGCTTCTGCTCAGATGGGCAGACGTAGTTGACTACAGCTGATACACAGCTTCATAAAACAAGACATCAGATAAAAGGCAGATCAGAACGGTCTGCCTTTTGAAAATAAGTGAGGAATAATATGAAGGTAATTATCATTAACGGAAGTCCGAGGAAAAACGGCAACACATCTATAGCGGTGAACGAGCTTGTAAGGACGTTTGAAGCCGAGGGTGTTGAAGCAGAGGTCTTTCAGATAGGGAACAAGGCTGTCAGGGGCTGTATCGCCTGCGGAAGCTGCGCAAAGAACGGCAGATGTGTGTTTGATGATGAGGTCAACGTGATAGCAAGGTCATTTGAAACGGCAGACGGTCTTATCGTCGCAACGCCTGTTTATTATGCCTCGGCAAACGCAACGACGATAGCCTGTCTTGACAGACTGTTCTACAGCACGCACTTCGACAAGACCATGAAGCTCGGCGCAAGCGTCGCTGTTGCAAGGAGAGGCGGCTGTTCGGCGACGTTTGACGAGCTGAACAAATATTTCACCATATGCGGTATGCCTGTTGTTTCGAGCCAGTACTGGAACAGCGTTCACGGCAGAGAGAAGGGCGAAGCGGCGCAGGACGAAGAGGGTATGCAGACAATGCGTGTTCTTGCCAGGAATATGACATTCCTGATGAAGGCGGTAGCGCTCGGAAAAGAGAAGTTCGGGCTGCCCGAAAAGGAAAGCTGGACGCCCACTCACTTCATAAGATAACGGGGGAAATATGCTCAACCATCTCACAGAAGAAAAAGACGAAAAAAAGTTGAATGCCCGGAGCTTATCTATGACCCGATCTTTGTCCGTTTGACAGGCAGGAACAACTCCCTGCTTCACCGGGTCACGAAAGGGGTCATCGACTGCAAGATGTTCACAGCGTATATTCTTTCTTCTCCGGCGGTAATACAGATATGGAATTTCTAAGCGTACTATATAAATATGCACGGCAGAAACAAGCTGAGAGATCATATGTTTCTGTTTGTGAATATGTATCTGATGTACTGCATCGGCGAGGCGGCTGTTGTTCACAGAGAATATGTATGTAAATATTGCGATAACCGTTGTGTCTGTTTACGCTTCATTCCTTGGGAGACACTGATTAAATTGAGCGCCGAAGCTGCGCCGTCAGATTTTTAGGCAAATTGTGCGAAAAATCCGCAGGAATACTGACGTATTTCAAGGATTTTGAGTGCAATTTGACAAAAAGATGCAAGCAA
>OMYH01000048.1:10137-35201 GCA_900315255.1 uncultured Eubacteriales bacterium
AAAAATCCGCAGGAATACTGACGTATTTCAAGGATTTTGAGTGCAATTTGACAAAAAGATGCAAGCAAATTTGGTGCTCAGTCCGAAGGACGTGATTTATTCAGTGGTTCCCTTGTTATATACCGTTCGGGGAAAGCAATAAGATCCGAACACTGAAAAAACCGCACAAAGACCGAGCGGATTTTTGTGCGGCATTTGTGCGGCATTATTATTTAATTATTCTTTGCTCTCTTTGGGTTTGCTTGTCTGCTCAGGCTCGGGCAGCTGCTCTAAGATCTCTATCTCCATATCCTCAAACCGACCGGCGAAGGATATTCCCTCGAAGGTTTCTTTCTCAAGCAGTTCATCGAATGACATGAAAATGCTCATCGGCACTATATCCTTTTCGTTCCTGAAAATTCTCCACAGAAAGGCTTCGTCTATTTTGTATTCGTCTGCAACGTACATTCTGCCGTCAAGCAGGAATCTGAATCTTTTTTTGTTTTTTGCTTCCTTTACAAAATAATGAAAGTTCATCCCGTTGCGGCTCACTTTGGAAGAAACACTCGCCATTATGCCACGACCCCCTATTAATAATTCCGGAATATGCTTTATGTTGAAAATTATATCACAACTTAAACCGATTGTAAATACAAAGCGGCAACAAAACTTTTCATTATTTTTTCATTGAAATAATGATAGTTGTTATTCGTCAATTATGCTCAGGGAAATCCTGTTTTCTTACTGTATTTTGCAAAAATCATGGTTAGATAATAACAAAAAAACAAGAAAAAAGCAGGTTATTGTAGCATAAATATTAGAATTTGCATTGACGGCGGTTATTTGTTAAAAAATCACTTGAACAAATTTTGATAATATGCGATAATATAAGAGGTTAAAGCAAAAATTAAATACACATAAAAATCTGATAAACCAAAGTAAAGGAAAAGGAGTCAAAAGTATGAATTTTCATGGTAAGGATATCAAAATATTTGCCGGCAATGCAAGCTATGATGTAGCAAGTGCAATTGCTGACTGTCTTCATCTTCCGTTGGGAAAATCCGAAACAAGCAAGTTCAGCGACGGAGAGATCGCAGTATCGCTTCACGAGTCTGTAAGAGGTTCCGACTGCTTTATCGTACAGTCTACCTGCACACCCGTAAACGATAATCTTATGGAGATTCTCATTATGATCGACGCTATGAAGCGTGCTTCCGCAGCAAGCATTACTGTTGTTATGCCGTACTTCGGTTATGCAAGACAGGACAGAAAGGCAAAGGCGAGAGATCCGATATCGGCAAAGCTTTGCGCAGACCTTCTCACATGTGCCGGAGCAGACAGGATTCTTACAATGGATCTTCATGCAAATCAGATCCAGGGATTCTTCAACATTCCCGTAGATCATCTCCACGGGGCAGGACTTCTTGCAGATTACATGAGAGCTAAGATAGGTGATAACGCAGATGATTATATCGTAGTTTCCCCTGACCTGGGTTCGGTAACACGCTCCAGAAACTTTGCTTCCAAGATAGGCACGGGTCTTGCGATCATCGACAAAAGACGTCCGAAGCCGAACGTATGCGAAGTCATGAACATCATCGGCGATGTACAGGGCAAGAAGGTTATCCTTGTTGACGATATGATCGACACTGCAGGCACACTGTGCAACGCAGCAAACGCTATCGTTGAGAGAGGCGGCGCAACCGAGGTTTATGCCTGCGCTACTCATGCAGTTCTTTCAGGTCCCGCTATTGAGAGAATACAGAACAGCGTTATCAAAGAGGTTGTTCTTCTTGATACTATTCCCGTACCCGAGGAGAAGATGATCGACAAGTTCACTATTCGTCCCGTAGGTCCGCTTTTTGCAGACGCTATCGAGAGAATTTACGAGGATAAGCCGGTATCTCCGCTTTACAAGTAACGCATATACATAGTATTAAAAAGATATACAATAAAAAGACAGGCACAGGGTGGGCGTAAAGTCCGCCCTTAACTGTGTTTGAAGAGAGGAGTGCCGAGATGTTTTTTAAGAAAAGAGCGGCAATGCCGTCGGGGGGAATAACCCATATCGTAGTCGGACTTGGGAACCCCGACAGGAAGTATGAAAACACAAGACATAACGCAGGATTCATGGGGATCGACGCTTTTGCCGAAAAGCACGGTGTTGTGATCGACAGGCTGAAATTCAAGTCTTATTGTTCGTTCGTTGAGCTTGACGGAAAGAAGCTGCTGCTCATGAAGCCGCAGACGTATATGAACGAAAGCGGAAAAGCCGTAGTCGAGGCGATGAATTTCTACAAAATCCCGCCGGAGAATGTTGTTATAATATTTGATGATATATCGCTTGACGTCGGTCTTATGAGGATAAGGCGACGCGGCAGCGACGGCGGTCAGAAGGGCATGAGAAGCATTATTTATCTCAGCGGCAGCGATAATTTCCCGAGAGTAAAGATAGGTGTGGGACACAAACCCGAAAAGTGGGATCTTGCCGACTGGGTGCTGTCGGATTTTTCATCGAGCGAAAAGAAACTCATTGACGAAACCGCAAAGCGTGTGTCGGACGCAGTGGAGCTTATCATAAGCGGTCAGACGGATAAAGCGATGAATCTGTACAACTGATATCATAACAAGAGATAATGTTTGTCGGTATGTCAGATTGTTGTTTCTTACTCTGCTTTACTTTAATCTTATTTACTTTTATTTAATTTACTTTACTTTACTTTTATTTACTTTACTTTAGGGATTTGTCGCAGGACAAATGTGGGTTTGTCGCACGACAAACCGGCAGTCAGGCTCTTATGATCGGCAATAACGCAGGCGAATAGTGGAAGGTCTGACTATATTTAAGAGAGGCTAACATGGATTTTTTAAATGATATTGTATCACAATTAAGAGAATATAAAACGCTTGAAGGCTCGGTTTCAAAGGGCAGACCTACTGCGGCGGCAGGACTTACGGGCGTGCATAAGGCAAACGTGATCACAGCGCTGTGCGGCAGGCTCGGAAAGAAAGCCCTTGTCATTGTGGGCGACGAGCAGGAGGGAACGCAGCTTGTAAACGATATTTCGTCTATAGGACTGAAAGCGCTGTTTTATCCGCTCAGGGATTTTTGTTTTCGTGAAATGAGCGGCATATCAAAGGAGTATGAGCATAAGCGTATCATGGCGCTTGCGACCGTGCTGAAGGGCGGGTGCGATGTTGTCGTTGCAACGATCGACGCAGCGGCGCAGTTCACAATGCCGCCCGAGGTGCTGCGTGAGTCGTCGTTCCTGCTGAAGGTGGGCGAAAAGGCGGAGATCGCCGATATTGTATCCGTGCTGGAGGCGTCGGGATATGAGAGAAGCGAGCTTGTCGAGGGCGAGGGTCAGTATGCCGTCAGAGGCGGAATACTTGACGTGTACATAACCGATGAGAAAGCCCCCATAAGAGTGGAGTTCTGGGACGATGAGATAGATACCATAAATTATTTTGATACCACATCTCAAAGACGAACGGACTATGTTGAGGAGATCGAAATATCTCCGTCTGCGGAAATACTCGAAAAGGATAAATCGGCTCTTGCCGAAAAGATAAGGCAAAGGGCGAAGCTGCTCCGAAGCCGGACCGCCGCAAAGGCGAAGGCGCTGCTTTATGGCGACTGCGACAAGCTCGACAACGGAGTTCTGCCCACTTGTGCGGATAAATATATTACATTGATATATGACAGACAGACGTCGCTGTTTGATTATTTCGGCAGAGATGACCTGATCTTCATTTCGGAGCATACAAAGGTCAAGGAGCGTATGCACGGCTATGCGTGGCAGTTCGGCGAGGATCTGAAGGACTATCTCGAAGAGGGAACACTCTGCAAGGGACTCGACACGTTTTTCAGAAGCTATCGTGAGATCTGCGATATTATCATGAATAACAGGACGGTTTATCTCGACAACTTCACAAGCGGCTCGTACGATACGCCTATACATGAGCTTGTCAATTTCACGGTAAAGCATTTGTCGCTCTGGGGCGGCAGCGTAAAGCTGCTCGAGGACGATCTGGAGCCGTATGTATCGTCGGGATATACCTGTGTTATCCTTGCAGGTACGCAGAAGGCGTGCGATTCCCTCAGAGAGGAGCTTATCTCAAAGGGATACAATGTTTCCCCCGGTACGGGAGTGACGCTCTCCGAAAAGGGCATAATATATGTGCTGCCGGGTTCACTTTCGGCAGGCATAGAGTACCATCAGATCAGGTTTGCGCTGATCTCACAGGGGCATATCAGGACGTCGGGCAAGTCGCTCAGAAGCAAGCGAAACAAGAACTCAAAGCAGATAACAAACCTGGCGGAGCTGACAAACGGCGATTACGTCGTGCATTCGACTTACGGAATAGGACAGTTCGGCGGTATTCAGCAGCTTGAGATAGATGATATAATAAAAGATTATATTAAAATAAATTATGCCAAGGGCGACACACTCTATGTCCCCGTAACGCAGCTTGATCTTGTTTCAAAGTATATAGGACACGGCGACGAAAGCGTTGTGAAGCTAAGCCGGCTCGGCTCGGGAGATTGGGCAAAGACAAAGAGCAGGGTCCGCAAGGCGGTGAGGGATATGGCAGATGAGCTTATCAAGCTGTATTCCGACCGTATGCAGGTCAAGGGCTACGCTTTTTCGGAGGATAACGAATGGCAGCGGGACTTCGAGTCTAAATTTGAGTATGAGGAAACGAGCGACCAGCTCAGATGTATCGACGAGATAAAAAACGATATGGAAAGACTTGTGCCTATGGACAGACTTCTGTGCGGCGACGTAGGCTTCGGCAAAACGGAGGTTGCTCTCAGAGCGGCGTTCAAGTGCGTTGCCGATTCAAAGCAGTGCGCATTGCTTGCCCCGACGACGATCCTTGCATGGCAGCATTATCAGACGGCGCTCAGGCGGTTTGAGGGATTCCCCGTGAACATAGAGCTTCTGTCACGCTTCAGAACTCCCAAGCAGCAGAAGGAGATACTCGCAAAGCTTAAATCGGGAGAGATAGATTTTATTATCGGAACGCATAGGCTTGTGCAGAAAGACGTGGAGTTCCGTGATCTCGGTCTTGCGATAATAGACGAGGAGCAGCGGTTCGGTGTGGCACAGAAGGAGAAGTTCAAAACACTGTTCCATAATGTGGATATTCTCACTCTGTCCGCAACGCCGATCCCGCGTACGCTCAACATGGCGATGAGCGGTATAAGGGATATGTCGGTCATTGAAGAAGCCCCGCTCGACAGAAAGCCCGTGCAGACATATGTTCTCGAACATGACAACGGAGTCATAGCCGAGGCGATCAGACGAGAACTCAGACGAGGCGGACAGGTGTTCTACCTGTACAACAGGGTGGAGAATATAGAGAACAAGGCGGCTCAGATAAAAAAGAGGATCCCCGAGGCTAATGTCGGCATAGGACACGGCAAGATGACAGAGCAGGAGCTGTCGCAGGTCTGGCGGCAAATGCTCGAGCAGGAGATAAATGTGCTTGTATGCACGACTATCATCGAAACGGGAGTCGATCTCCCGAACGCCAATACGCTTATCATAGAAAATGCCGATTATATGGGATTATCTCAGCTGCACCAGCTCCGAGGAAGAGTGGGACGTTCCACAAGACGGGCATATGCTTATTTCACTTATGCGCCCGATAAGGTGCTAAGCGATATTTCGACAAAACGGCTCACAGCGATCAGGGAGTTCACTCAGTTCGGTTCGGGCTTCAGGATAGCTCTGCGTGATCTGGAGCTAAGGGGCGCAGGCAATATCCTGGGCGGACAGCAGCACGGACATATGGAAGATGTCGGATATGATATGTATATCAAGCTGCTTAACGAGGCGATCAGCGAAGCGCAGGGAGAAGCACCGAAAAAGTCCGACAAAGACTGCTTTGTGGATCTTACCGTACAGGCGCATATTCCTGAGAAGTATATCTCGAACCTTAGCCTCAGGCTTGACGCATACAGAAGGATCTCCGACATACGAACAAAGGAGGATTCGCAGGACGTTATTGACGAGTTCATCGACAGATACGGCGATATTCCCCGCTCGGTCATGACGCTGATAGACGTTGCCCTTATCAGAAGTCAGGCTATTGAGTGCGGTGTATACGAGATAAGACAAAACGATGATAATATTCTCTTGTATGTCGATGATTTTGAGAACGAACGGCTGGCGGAGTTTATGAAGACAAACGCAAACCGTACCATACTCAAGCTGAAGGCGAAGCCGTATATTCTGATGAAAAAGAATCCGAAGGAGGACACGATCGCCCTTTTGAAGAAGGTTTTTAGGGTGTAGAATGGTTTGTTCGGGCAAAAAACCAAAAATTAGCGTAAAAACAATCGATTTATTAACAAAAAAATAATAGACAAATCGCTGAGATATGTGTATAATATAATTTGGTTAAATTACATTTTAGTATAATTTGAAAGGATGCCAAAATATGAACAATATCAAAAGAATGGCAGCGTTTGTTTTAGCTGCCGTTATGCTTGTGGTCTTTGCAGGCTGCGGCGATCAGAGCTGGTCTTACAGAACGGGAGATACTTCTCTCTCGGCAGGAACCTACATCATTAACCTGCTCAATGCTTATTATGAGGCACATGACAAGGTTGAGAGTCCCGACGAGGTGAAGAAGATCCTTGATGCAGAGATCGAGGACAGCGACGGCGAGAAGAAGACAGTCGAGCAGTATGCTATTGACGAAGCCGACAAAACAACTATGAAAATGCTTGCTGTAGAAGAGCTTTTCAAGCAGTACGGTCTGGAGCTTGATCAGACTGAGTATGAGTATAACAAATCGTATATAGGCTCGGCATGGGGCTATAATAAAGAGATGTTTGAGAGTTACGGCATATCCGAGGAGAGCTTCCTTTATGTTATGGTAGAGTATAGCGTAAAGTACGGTCAGGTGTTCGAGAAGATTTACGGCAAAGACGGCGAGAAGGCTGTATCCGATGAGGAAATGACGAAATACTTCTCCGACAAGTACACGGGCTATGCATACTTTAACGTTAGCATGGCAACGGAAGACGAGGCTACGGGCGAGTCTGTGGCTAAGTCCGACGAGGAGTTCGCAAGAGCCAAAGCTTATCTTCAGACTTATGCCGATATGATCAACAAGGACGGCAAGTCTTATGAAGACGTAGTGAAAGCATATATGAATGATTTTAATTATGCTACCGACCCCACACTTTCGGGCAGCGTGGAGCTTGAAACAGCGACGCTCAACGAAGCTGTTCTCGACACACTCAAGTCACTCGATGACGGCAAGGCAGCTTTCGTTCCTTACGGAGAGGGCGGAACAGCTTCATTCTACTTTGTATACAGACCGACAACAGAGTCTATCATCGACTTCCTTGACAGCGATGACACAGACGAAGGCACTATCGCTGTTGACACGTTTGACGAGGCTTCGAGCACCGCGCATGTTGCGCCGCTGAAGAGCGGATATTCGCACTCTTCTCTACTCAGCGAGATGAAGAAAGAGGAGTTTGAGGATTATCTTCTTGAATTTGCGAACAATCTTCCCGTTGAGAAGAATGATGCTATTCTCAACAGCTTCAAGCCGAAGATGTTTGTTCAGAAGAACAGCGATAATTAATAGAACTGTTCATTCGGTGCATACCCGCCTGAAATATGTGTTTTTATGAAAAAGTCGGAAAGGAGCCGCTTTAATGTCAGTTAAAACGAGAATATTATGTGCAGTTTCCGCTTTGTGTTTATTGGGATCGACAGCCTGTTTTTCCGTGTATGCCGCAGAGCTTACGGAAAAAAGATCGGGTGAGGAATATGTCGAACCTGCAGACCCCGGCAATACCGACCCGGGATATACCGACCCCGGATATACCGATCCGGGTTACACAGACCCCGGTTATACAGATCCGGGGAATACCGACCCCGGGAATACCGATCCGGGAATTACCGACCCCGGGAATACCGATCCGGGGAATACAGATCCGGGGAATACAGATCCGGGGAATACCGATCCGGGCAGCACCGACCCCGGCTATACCGACCCGGGGAATACCGGTTCCGGCAATACCGCCCCCGGATATACAGACCCCGGTGTGACCTCGGAGTATACGGGCGAAGGCGGCTATACACAGCCCGAGCAGCCTGCGGTGACAAGCTATGTGGATTATACGAGCCAGTATATAGCGTATACCTATGAGGCGCAGTATGACGATAATTATTACTATGTCCCCACATATACCGAACCGACCGAGAGCCTGATCGAGGTGGAGAGCGAGGTCATCGATACCGATGAGCTGTCGGCGGACGACTGGAAGAGCATTATGCTTGATCTGGAGCAGGGCAATATAACCGACGGTACAAAGACGTTCAATTTTATAAAGAACAATAAGGAAACAAACGAAGATAATTCGCTTATGTGGATGCTGTATCTTGGGATCGGACTTATCATGGCAGCGGTATTCCTGATAATATTTGTGGTGCTGTCTACAAATAAAGAGAATAACCGTTTGAGAAAATACAGAACAGCGTAGGCTTTGAGAAAATGCTTTCCGTAACGGAGAGCATTTTTTTACTGTAACGGGAGGAGAAATATGTCGGAAAATAAAAAAACGGAGAAAGTACCCGTAAAAATACTGTTGATATATTCGACATTCTTATATGCCGCATGGAGTGCGGTTCATTTTTGGGTGGAACCATGGATCGACAGCTTGGAAAACGATGTCTTGTCGGCTGCGGTCATTGAAGGCGTGTTCAAAAATCTGATCTGGACTTTGCCTGCATTGATACTCATACATAAATATCAGGACGGATTGTTTGTCGGATTAAAGGAGATGTTTACGCCGAATAAAACCTGCGTAAAATACCTTTGGGTGTTCCCAGCGATGGCGGCGTATATAGTGCTCGGACTTGTGCTGCACGGCGGTTCGTTTGCGATAAAAGGCACATTCGGAGCGGACGATATTATTGTCGTGATCTTTGTCGGGCTTACCGAAGAATTGGTGTTCCGCGGGTGGCTGCTTAATGCGACCGAGCGTATCGGAGAGAACAAGGCTCTTGCGATAAATGCCGCAATGTTCCTTCTGATCCATTTTCCGACATGGATAGTGAGCGGAGCGTTTGTGAATAATTTCGTGTCGTTCGGATTCGTGTCTATAATTGCATTGAGCGTGATATTCGGATTGATGTTTTTGAGAACAAGGAATATCCTGGTCCCTATCGCCTTGCATATGATGTGGGATCTGCTGCTGTTTATGTGGTACTGATAAGTTGTTGACATAAAACAAGCAAAATGTGGAAAACAAAAGCAGGAGCAACCTTTTCGGGAACTCCTGCTTTTTGTATGGTATATTATATTATATTATATTATTTCAGCAGCTCGTCAGCAAGCTTTTCAAGCTGCGGCATATCGCTGTCCTTTAGTACCGATTTAAAGGTCACGCTGTTCTCGCATACGGTGATGTCCTTCATGGTATCAACAACAGCCTTCATTGTCTTCATAGCCGAGGGCGCCCATGTTCCGTTTTCCATGAATGCTATGGTACGCTTTTTGTAGCCTTTGTGAGCAAGTCTGGTGAGGAAATCGTGCATAGGCATGAATACTCCGCCGTCATAGGAAGCTGCCGCAAGAACAAGCCTGTCATAGCGGAATGCGTCTTCAACAGCTTCTGCCATATCATCTCTTGCAAGGTCGAATACGGAAACCTTTTCCGCCCCCTTGCTTTCGAGGAGTTCTGCGAGTTTTCTTGCAGCATTGCCTGTGTTTCCGTGTATGGAAGCATATGCTATAGTAATGCCCTTATCTTCGGGGGTGTAGCTGCTCCAAGTATTGTATTTGCCGATGTAATAATCGAGGTTATCGTCGAGTATCGGACCGTGCAGGGGACAGATCGTCTTTATGTCGAGGGCGGCGAGCTTTTTGAGCAGCGTCTGAACCTGCATACCGTACTTGCCGACTATGTTGAAGTAATAGCGTCTTGCTTCGCAAGCCCAGTCTTCATCGGTGTCGAGCGTACCGAATTTTCCGAATGCGTCTGCGGTGAATATCACTTTGTCTGTCATGTCATATGTCACCATGACCTCGGGCCAGTGTACCATGGGAGCCATAGTGAATTTAAGAGTATGACTGCCAAGCTCCAGCGTGTCGCCGTCCTTGACGATAACCTTACGGTCTGTAAGATCTGCTGTTATGAACTGGTCGATCATTGTGAAGGTCTTTGCGTTGCCGACAACCCTGATCTCGGGGAACTTATCAAGCAGCGCCGCAAGCGATCCCGAATGATCGGGTTCCATGTGCTGCACGATTATGTAATCGGGAGCTTTGCCCTCGGTCGCACTGTCGATATTGTCAAACCATTGATATGTTTCTCTGCTGTCGACCGAATCCATAATGGCATATTTGTCGTCCTTGATGAGATAGGAGTTGTAGGATACGCCGTTTGGTACATCGTACTGACTTTCAAACAGTCCGAGATATTTATCGTCAACACCGATATACACGATAGAATCTGTGATATTCTTATTCATTGAAAAACCTCATTTCTAAAAAGTACTTGTGCTTTTGCTAACAATGATTATTATAACACAAATTCAGGAAATTGCAATTATTTCAAAAAAATATAATAATTATTATTTTTACTCTTGACATATGAGCGGAGAAAAAGTAATATTTATACAAGGAGCTAAGCTCGAACAAGATTGCTTGATCGGAGCGAGCGACGATGTCAACAAACGTTGGTGAGCTTTAGCGTGCGGGTACGACGTTTGTTATAATGGAGTAAAAAGCAAAACAGAGGTGTGAACATGGAAAAAATAGGAAGAAACGATCCCTGCTGGTGCGGCAGCGGAAAGAAATACAAAAAATGTCACTGCGATATAGACGAGATAATTGCAGAGCACAAACTGCTCGGAGAGATAGTGCCGCCGAGGAATATAATAAAAAACAAAGTTCAGATTGACGGTATTAGAGAGAGCGGAAGGATAAATTCGCTCGTTCTGGACTATGTCGCTTCTAAGATATGCGAGGGCTGCACAACTGAGGATATCGACCGCTGGGTCTATGACGAAACAAAACGTCTGGGCGGAATACCTGCTCCGCTCAATTATGAGGGATTCCCGAAGAGTGTCTGCACCTCGATAGACAACGTGGTGTGCCACGGCATACCGTCGGAAAAGGTTGTGCTGAAAAGCGGAGATATTATCAATGTTGATGTATCGACTCTGTACAAAGGGTATTTCGGGGACGCTTCGAGAATGTTCTGTATCGGAGAGGTGAGCGAGGAGAAGAAGAAGCTTGTCGATGTGACAAAGCAGGCGGTATACCTCGGACTGGAGCAGGTCAGACCCTGGGCGCATTTAGGCGATGTAGCGCAGGTGATAAACGACCTTGCAAAGGCGAACGGCTACAGCGTAGTAAGGGAGATCGGCGGTCACGGGATCGGGCTTGAATTTCATGAAGATCCGTGGGTAAGCTATGTTACAAGCAAGGGCACGGATATGCTGCTTGTACCGGGAATGTGCTTTACGATAGAGCCTATGATAAACATGGGTTCATGCAGGATCAATACCGACAAGGAGGACGGCTGGACTGTCTACACGGCAGACGGCAAGCCCTCTGCTCAGTGGGAGATACAGGTTGTTGTGACCGACACCGGTTACGAAGTCGTATCCAAATAACGAGCAGCCGCACGGCTGCAGGTATTTCCGTCACGCTTTATCCGTTACGAACTATATCCCCGCGCAGAAGCTTTAATTCGGGTAATGACTTAGTAAGATGATGGGCAGCCGCACGGCTCTATATCTTCGCGCAGAAGCTTTAATTCGGGTAATGACTTAGTAAGACGATGGGCAGCCGCACGGCTGACGGAAAGGTCAAATCTCATATATTTGGTCTTTGAGTTGCAGAAATGACAGAACAAGGCTTAATTCTGAACAATAGCCTTCGCCCTCGGGAGAAGGTGGCGGCGAAGCCGACGGATGAGGGGGCAGCCGCACGGCTGCAGGTATTTCCGTCACGCTTTATCCGTTACGAACTATATCCCCGCGCAGAAGCTTTAATTTGGGTAATGACTTAGTAAGATGATGGGCAGCCGCACGGCTGCAGGTATTTCCGTCACGCTTTATCCGTTACGAACTATATCCCCGCGCAAGCGCTTTCTTTCGCTGATCGCAGCCGCAGTGCTGCTGATTCTGATCTGCGGTACGATGACAGCCTTTGCGGCGGAGCTTACCCCATCAACGCTCGGTGACCTGAACACCGACGGAAAGATCACCGCACAGGACAGCCTGCTTATACAGCGTGTAGTTATAGGTACGGCGAAGCTCGGCAATGACTGCGAAAAGTATGCGGACATAAACAAGGACGGCAAGGTCACAAACAAGGACGCGCTGCTGATCCTGCGTTATACTATCGGATATCGTGTTGACGGGTTACCGTATCAGAAGAAGGACGGCGAACCTGAGATTGGTTTCATTATAACGACAGATGAATATTGGACTAATTATGATAAATATTCCAAATATGGAGATTCATTTATAAGAATAAGGATAACCCATAAATGGGAAGGATTTTGGCATACTTGGTTTTCAGGTCATTCTGATGAATGGGGAAATGAAGACCAAAAGAATGAGCTTTTTGATATAGTTGAAAATCATTTTCCCGCTCCTGATAGAGAAGGACAAGAAGGAGAGGAGATTTCGGAAGGTTTCGCAGTTTATTTTCCTATAAATTAAAATTATTTTTAGCGTTATGAAAATACCGCTAAAAGTTTTATTACTGCATGAATCGTTCAAAAAACTGCTGTGTCAAAATATAATTTACCTGTTGACAAATCGAAAGCTTTGTGCTATTATTGTCACAAGAATAAAACAAATCGCTGACGGGGACGGCTTGATATAAGCGCTGTTAAAGGCGAATGCCTGCAGAGAGTATCCGACATGGGCTGAGATCGGGTATAACAGTAGTATCAACGCACACCACCCCTGAGAGTCCGCCGAAATAAGGCGGAACGGCTGACACCGTTATATGTCGCAATGAGGGCAGAGTGTAAATATATCTGCCGAAATTGGGTGGAACCACGCTGAAAACATCTGCGTCCCTTTTTGTGGGGCGCAGTTTTTTATTTTTTGAAATGGAGGAAAGAAAAATGATCAATGTTGAATTAAAGGGCGGCGTTGTGAATCAGTATGAAGAGAACATAACGGCTGCCGAAGTGGCAAAATCAATAAGCATGGGACTTTATAAGTCTGCGTGCGTATGTAAGATAGACGGCGAGGTGTGTGATCTGAGAACTCCGCTTACAAAGGATTGTAAGCTCGAAATTCTCACGTTTGACGACGAAGAGGGCAAAAAAGCATTCTGGCATACGGCGTCACACGTTCTTGCGCAGGCTGTAAAGCACCTTTACCCGAACTCTCATTTTGCGATAGGTCCCGCAATCGACGGCGGCTTCTACTATGATTTTGATGTGGAAAAAGCATTCTCTCCCGATGACCTTGAGGCTATCACAAAGGAGATGAAGGCAATTGTCAAGAGCGGTTTGGAGGTTGAAAGGTTCGAGCTTCCCCCGCAGGAGGCAATGGAGCTTTTGGAGAGCATGAACGAGCCGTACAAGGTCGAGCTTGCAAAGGAGCACGCAGACAAGGGCGAGCATATCACATTCTACAAGCAGGGCGATTTTACGGATCTGTGCGCAGGACCGCACCTTATGAGCGTTGCTCCGATCAAGGCTGTCAAGCTTACAGCCTGCACGGGCGCATACTGGAGAGGAGATTCAACAAAAGCACAGCTTTGCAGAGTATACGGCACGGCATTCCCGAAGGCTTCAATGCTTGAAGAACACCTGGCGCAGCTTGAAGAGGCAAGAAAGAGAGATCACAACAAGCTGGGCAGAGAGCTGGAGCTTTTCACAACATCAGACGTTATCGGACAGGGCTTGCCGATACTTCTTCCGAAGGGCGCAAGAGTTATTCAGCTTTTACAGAGATTCGTTGAGGACGAAGAGCAGAAGAGAGGCTGGCTGCTCACGAAAACACCATTCATGGCAAAGAGCGATCTCTATAAGATCTCGGGTCACTGGGATCATTATCGGGACGGTATGTTCGTTCTCGGCGACGAGGAGAAGGACAAAGAAGTGTTTGCGCTCCGCCCGATGACGTGCCCGTTCCAGTATCAGGCATACCTCAACAGACAGCGTTCTTACAGAGATCTTCCGCTGAGATATAACGAAACGTCAACGCTGTTCAGAAACGAGGCAAGCGGCGAGATGCACGGCCTTATCCGTGTAAGACAGTTCACGATCTCCGAAGGTCACCTTATGTGCCGCCCCGATCAGCTTGAAGACGAGTTCAGAAAGTGCGTTGAGCTTACGACGTTTATGCTCAAAACGCTCGGACTTTATGAGGATGTTTCCTACCGTTTCTCACAGTGGGACCCGAACGACAGAGCGAAATACATCGGTACATCGGAGCAGTGGGACGAGGCTCAGGGAATTATGAAGAATATCCTTGATAAGCTCGGAATAAACTATAAGATAGGTATCGGCGAAGCTGCGTTCTACGGTCCGAAGCTCGATATTCAGATAAAGAACGTATTCGGCAAGGAGGATACGCTCATCACGATACAGATCGACCAAATGCTCGCACAGAAGTTCGGTATGGAGTATGTTGACAGGGACGGTACGAAAAAGAACCCCTACATTATCCACAGAACATCCATCGGCTGCTATGAAAGAACGCTCGCTTTGCTTATCGAGAAGTACGCAGGTGCGTTCCCGATGTGGCTTGCGCCGACTCAGGTCAAGCTTTTGCCGATCGCAGACAGACATCTTGATTATATCTATGAAGTCAAGGCTAAGCTCGAGGAAAAGGGTATCCGCTGCGAGGTGGACGACAGAAGCGAGAAGATCGGCTACAAGATAAGAGAAGCACAGCTTGAAAAGGTGCCGTATATGCTCCTTTGCGGCGATAAGGATATCGAAGCGCAGGTAGTGTCCGTTCGTTCGAGAAAGAAGGGCGACATGGGCGCTATGACAGTTGAGCAGTATATTGATATGGTCATGGAAGAAATAGAAACGAAAGCGCTTTGATAATATAGAAATAATATAAAACAGTGCCCTGCACATTTTGGTGTAGGGCATGAATCCTATCTTGACGATAAGGAGGATTATAATGCTGACAAGATCAGAAATAGAGATAGCGATAAGATTATTACTTAAACGATATAATGCAGAGTATGCGCTTCTGTTCGGTTCATATGCAAGAGGAGAAGAAACAGCCGAATCCGATATTGATGTGGTGGTATTCGGAGGAAAAAACTTCAAGAAAACGAATATATTAGCATTCGGTGAGGATCTCAGAGAGATGCTGAATAAAAATGCGGATGTGTTTGAAATCAGCGAGATCAATACCGATACGCCGTTTTATGACAATCTGATCAAGGAAGGCGTGAAAATTGCATGAATATTTCGGATAGGGAAAGAATCAAGAAAATTATTCGCATTTGGGATTCGTTAAAAAAACAAATCTCAGAACATGAAATAACAAGGGATCTTCTCTTGGATAATGAGTTCTATCAATGGGCTGTAACTACTCCGCTGTATAATATCGGAGAACAGGTTTACATGATGAGCGCCGAGTTCAAGAAGAAACATTCCGATATACCATGGAATGTAGTGTCGGGATTAAGACATAGATTGGTTCATGATTACGAAGGAATAAATTGGTCGATAATCACAGAAGTTGTTTTTAACGAAATGGATGAATTTGTAAATTCAATAAAACGACTTGCTCAAGACGATCATAACAGAAACTGAATCGCCCTGATAACAGCCGCAGCACGGAGATCATTCCTGTTGCGTCTTTTTTTTATTTTTTTCAAAAATCCTTGTTTTCTTCAGATGAACTTTAGATTGATGTGATATAATTATATCAGAGAAGTCAGAGAACATCTTACATCAACGATTTAGTTCCAGTTAGGAGTGTACCGGTTATGAAGAAAACATTATCAATTATTTTGTCTGCTGCTATGATCTTATCGGCTGTATCACTTGCGGCTTCGGCAGCCGAGGACGAAGCAAAGGTGACTTACGACGTAAAGCAGGTGCCTGTAACACAGATCTCAGGCAGGGGAGATAATACGGAGTTTACTTGCTTGTTCCGCAGCGATCTTCCCGAGGTTCCGTTCGTGAATGTCGAGGATTATTTCGATCAGACGTTTGAGATGGATAAAGACCCGTCATCTCTCGGCAGCGGCGTATATAAATATGAAAACGGAGATTATTCCATGACAATAGACGCCGAAAACGATACTATTTCGTTTGACTTTTTTGAAGGCTTCGTGTCAAGCAATCTTAAATATCCCGGAATGCCCGGATACGATTATATTGAGAGCGGTTCGGGAATGACCTACATCGGCGAGATCAAAGGAGTAGATCTTGATCTTGCAAAATACGATATTGATATTGTCGAGCAGGATGGAAAAGTATATCTGCCGTTTTGCACCTTCAATGATATATTCCTGGTAGCCGGCCCTGTGATGAGATACAGAAACGAGAAGCTCACGCTGGCGATAGCTATGAATGTGATGGGCTCAAAGGGTGTGTTTGACGATACGAGAAGCAAAGCGTTTGCTGAATTTTCATATGATTCTCTATGCTTTGCAATAGACAACTTCTGCGGAAGACCATCGAACGCAGTGCTTACAAACAGCATTGCAGACGCCGGACTCGACAACGCTCTCGATTCATACAACACGGTGACACCCCGTATAAAGGAGCTTCTTTTGTCTGAAAACACCGAGGAATACTGCGTCGGCCTTGCTTTGCTCCAGTATTATCTCGATGACGGCGGTCACACGATGCTGCTGTACAGCCTTGATGACAGACTTTCATATTATGGTATAAAAAGCCTTGATGACGCAGCAGAAAAAGCCTTCGGCAGCGAACGCAGCAGCGATGTTGAAGAGATGCTTTCAGATGATGAAGAGAAGAATAAAATTGAAGCTATGTCCGGCAGAATTACTACAGAGAAATCGGCAGCCTACAGCAATTTTGAATTGATCAGGCAATGGCAGGGGGTTTCACTGTACCGATCGGGCGACACATATTTCTGCAATATCGACGGATTCGATCAGTCCATAATTGCTCCCTTCAAAGAGTCAATGGACTATGCTCAGGAGAATGGGGCAAAGAATTTTATCGTTGACGTAACGACAAACGGCGGCGGTGATGATCTGGTAGCTGTTTATCTGATATCTCTTATGTGTGATACATACAGCTTTGGTGAGAAGGATGTCACTTCGGGTAATAAGGTAAGATTCAATGCTCGCATAGATAAAAACCTCGACGGTAAATTTGACGAAGAAGACGATAAGTTAAAGTATGATTTCAGATGCGCAGTTATTGCGGGTGCGGGATCGTACTCATGCGCCAATATATTCCCGTGCATGGCGCAGGATCACGGAATTTGTCTTATCGGCGAGCAGACTGCGGGCGGCTCATGCGCAGTAATACCGAGATTATATGCAAACGGAACAGGATATAATGCGTCGGGTTATATGATGTATCTTCGTGAAGACGACAAAGACGCCGACGCAGGCGCATCACCCGATGTTCCAATGCCGGGATATGAGATGAATTATAACGGCTTTTTTGATGTGAACGCTATCAACAAGGGCATTGCAGAGTTCTACGGAGATCCTATTCCTCAGACAACGGGGGTGTACGGAGATGTTGACGGTGACGGAAAGGTGTCTGCTAAGGACAGCCTGCTTATCCAGCGTTATGTTATAAAACTGGTACAGCTCGGCGATGTACAGCAAAAAGCCGCAGACGTAAACGGTGACGGTAAGATCACCGCTAAGGACGCACTTGAGATCCAGCGTTACAGCATAGGTCACCGCAATGCCGACAGCAGGATCAATCAAGTATTTGAATAAGGCGCTGATATTTTATATAACAAAAGGGGGACGGCTCTACTGATCGTCTCCCTTTTTATGCGTCAGGAACTGTGAAGAAATTCATTTATGTTCAGGACAAATCCAACAAGCGGAAATGAAAAGTGATTGATGAACAGTTCCTTAGCTTATATCGTGATCAATAAGAAAAAGAAAAATATGTAGGGCTGCAACAAATAAAATGATCAGCTCATGATTTTCTGAAAGATATTGTAAAACCTCCCCAATCAATGTATAATAGTAATATGGGAGGGAGCAATATGAATGAATTGAGAAAATATTGTCTTGGCAGTAGGGTGAAAAATGTGTTCCGCTGTATAGGATGGACGATCTTGTTTTTCGGTTTTTATGTGTTCGGTTTTGTTATGCTCGATAATATGAATATAGCGAAAAGTCCGACCGATAAGGGCGCTCTTATCCTGGCTGGAGTTCTGATATTGATACTGCTGCTTTTGTACAGAAGCATAATCGTTAAACCGAAGCGGTTTTTTAACAGAAGGATCGAATACTTCAAACAAAATAATGCGCTGCAGCTTGTGCTCAACGATTTCTCGCAGGGAGTCAGAAAGTGCGGCGGACGCGTGATCTTCGGCTATAACTGCCTTATCGCAAAGGAATGTGGATATATCTTTTTTTACAATGAGATCTCAAAGGCATATATCGACACCGTAACAACCACCGATACGGACAGCAATACAGGCGTTACAACAACAGATACTACCAATTATTTGGCAGTTGTTGTGAACGGGAAAAAATATCATATGTGTGAATACCTAGGTGGACGAAATGAGTGGAGCGAAATGAGAACGTTTTTAACGCTCAAAAACCCGAACATTCAGGTTCGCTGAAAAAAGCCCATGACAGGGAATCATCCTTTGTCATGGGTTCTCTTTTTTTATCTGATAAGCTTTGGTATCTCTATGTATGATACTATCTTGTCTGTTTCATCGTCAATGCTCCAGTCGATCTCTTTTCCGAGCAGCTTGTTTAAAGCTATGTTGGGAATGTTTACACCCGACGCTAAACAGCTCATTTGCAGACCGCCCGACATTCTTGTGTTGACCTCCAGCAGATAAAGCTGTCCGTCTTTGTAGCGGAACTGTACGTTGCACGGGAACTGCAGATTCAGCCTGTTGAGGACGTTCGCCGTTGCGCTGATGATCTCGGTGTCGTATACCACACGCTCGTGACGAACGGGGCTTTTTATTCTCGGTATTGCTATCGTGCCCGAATCGGTTCGCAGACAGTCAACGCTTACCTCGTTGCCTTCCATATACGGCATCACCATAAGCTCGTCAAAGCTCTCCTTTGAGGAAAGCGCCGTGTATAGATCATCGTAGCTTATTGATGTTCCCTGATATACTCTCAGTCTGTCAAACTCGTTCACATTTTCGGAGATCTTGCGAAAACTCATTCCGCCCTCGTCACGCACGAATTTTACACAGACCTGCTCACAGGTTTTGCGAAGCTCTTTATATGCCTGCTCAAACTCTACGGCATTTGTTACGCTGAAATAGTCGGGTATGCGGATGTTCTCGTAGTCTTTGAAAAACTTATATGTCGCAGCCTTGTTTTCAAGCAGGCTGACAGCCTTGTAATCGTCAACAAGAACCTTAACGCCTATCTCTTCAAATTTATCCTTACATCTGCTGACGTCTGTCATACATCTTCTCGGGACGAATACATCTATATTATGCTTTTTGCAGAAATCCAGACAGAAGCTTATGTATTCGTCACCCGTGAGCGGCGAATCCTCGTACCACTCGTCACAAACCTTTTGTATAACGCTGTCAAGCTGAAGATTTGTGCCGATAATGTGAATTTCTTCCTCTTTGTCATCCTTCATCAGCTCGATGAGCCTGTATGCCGTACTGAACCAGTGATTGAACCATACTCTTATCATATACGTCTTCCTCCTTGTTTGTCATGCGTCCGCAAGCTTCTTTATTATGCCGCAGGTCTTGTAATGCGTAAGCGGATAATATTCTATCGGAACATTTTTTTCTTCCGCAAGCCTTACGATATGAGCAAGCTCGTTTGCGCCCTTGTACTTCTCGTCAATGAGTACCTTCCACGGTATTCGCCTTAAAAGAACTCGTGTTGTTTCGCCGATACCGGGCTTTACAAGATTGATGTCGTCTATGGAGAAATGCTCCGCTATCGCTCTTACCTCGTCTATGCCCTGTCCCTGTATGACTTTGTCGGGTATATCGGAATCAAGCTCGAATTCCTTTTCAATAGCGTCAATGAATTCATATGACAGATCGCTGTCGGCAAGCTCGCCGTAATATACCGCCCCGTGGAAATCGTCCTTTCCGATAATGTCGTCACGCAGGAATGTTCTGCTCACAAGTCCCGATACAGTGCTGTTAAGGCAGGAGCTGGGGATAAGTATATCGTCATGCGTGCCGCAAAGGTCGGTCACGTTCGCAGGGTCTGCAAGTACTGCAATATTGCTCGATACATCGGGGAACTGCGACAATTCCTTTTTAAGCTCGCCTAAAATAGCTCCCTTTCCGATCCAGCCGTCAACAAAGAGCAGATTTTCCGCACCGTGTTTTGCGATGAGATAATTAAGCGCATTACGGTCAATTCCTCGTCCCCTGATTATAGATATAGAATAGTGCGGAACATGGATCATGTACTTTTTCGCTATGTATCTTTTGATGAGTATCCCTATCGGTATGCCTGCCCTCGCAAGTGATACAAGCACAACGCTTTTACCTTTTTGGTCAATAATTTTATCGGATAATTTTCCTGTTGCAAGCGCAGTCGGCTTTGCATATGTTTTCAGAGCCTCTTCATACACCTGCATATACTTCTGTGTGGGCACGTACTCTATCGGGAGCATTTCGCAGTAGTGCTTGCCCGATTGTATAAGACGTTCACGCTCTTCTGTCGGCTGCGGCTGAACAAGTCCGGTTACATCCTTGAGCAATAGTATTACGTCGTCTTTTGAGTATGATGTCTTAACAAGATCATTTTCTTTCATCTTTGCACCACCTGTATATTGTAATGTTATCGTTCCCGACAGACCTCAGCGCATTGATAAGCGTGTATCTTCCTGCAGGAGAATCATTTTTGCTGTCGGTAATGACGATGACCTTGTCATACTTTTTCAGGTCATAGATAAATGTTGTTCTCTCGTCGTCGTAAAAGCTCGCAAGCTCGTATCTTTTATGTACGGGATATATCTCCTCACGGCTCACTGCGATAGGGCTTCTTGTCGTTGAGTGTGTAACGGCGTTTATGCCCTTATCGTTCAATGCTTTTGCGGTGTACACGGCAGGGTACATGAACTCTTCCGTACCTATAACAAGAACGCTGTCTGTTCTGTCAGGCTTGATCTCGCCGTAAATATATTCCGCAAGTCCCTTGCAGGCTGTGTCATAATCTACGCTTTCGCAGATCCGCCTTGTGTTTGTGTAGTTTTCGGAAAAAGCTGTTTCCGAAAAAGCAACAGGGGAGATGTCCCTTTCGATATACTCTCCGTCACCCTTAAAGCTGTCTGCTATGTCGGTATAGGTATCGTGCTGCGTCTTTACAAGGTAGTGAATATCAATGCCTTTGTCTTTATATTTGGCAAGATATTCCTTATTCATACCGTTTAAGAGCGAGGCTACGGAAAATTTTATTTTTTTATCATATGTTTTTTCTATGATCTCTATTATTTTCATGATAGTATTGCCCGTCGTTACTTCATCTTCCGCAAATACTATCCTGTCGATACTGCCGATGATCCGGTCTATGTCGTTTTTGACGAGCTTCTGCTCGGTGGCATGGCTGTGAGATTCCGTAAAATAGAGATAATCAACGCCCTCTATCGGCTCGCGTGTTGTCTGGATATAATAAGACCCGAGCGTTACTGCAAGTCTTGCTCCGATAGCTGTTGCCGTTTCGGCAAATCCTGCGATAAGAATTTTTTCATTATAGTATGTGTTTTTCAGTTTTTCCGCAAGGGCGTCAAACACGTCGAGTGCATCTGTTCCCTTTACGGGAATATGCTTGCCCTGCAGCCTGTTCACAACAAGGTAGCTGCGTTTAGTGTTGTTTTCCCTTTTTGCGATACGAACCATATCCTGCTGTGTGTACTGTTTCATATATAATATCTTCCTTAATAATTTATCCCGAACACATCTGCGAGCAGCTTTGTCTTCTCTGCCCATATGCAGTGCGTTTTGTATTCGTTCATGCGTTCGTTGCCCTGACTTCCCGCAACGAGAGAGGCGGAGTTAAAGCTCCAGTTGAGGATAGAATGCGCGTCCTCGATGTCCTTCTTGTTGACCTTGTACATTCGGTTGACAACCTCGATTTGATTCGGGTGAATGACCGTTTTTCCGATGAATCCGCAGAGCTGATCGCCGACTATCTCGTTTTCCATGCCTGCATCCCAGTTGTATCCGTTGAAATATTCCCACACAGGCCCCGAGATGACATAGTCAAGACCGAACACCGTCACGATATCGCTGAATATTGACGATACGGGCTTTATGTCGTGGATACTCTCGTCACAGTGACGTCTGAACCCGAACATCTTGCACAGATCGTTGCCGCCTACACGGATATTCAGCACAAGCGGTTCGATCCTCTTCAGCTTATCCCTGATGGCGTACAGAATATCATAGCGGTTCCTGATGTCTATCATGGTCGGACTTTCGAGGATAGGCATCATGAATATCTGCCTGCCGTATTTTTCGTTGATCGCAAGTATGCTGTCTATATATTCGTCTGCCGTGTCGGGCACGAACTTCGGGATAATAAATCCCGTTATCAGCTCTTGTGCGTCGCCCAGCTCTGTCATGAGCCGTTCTATCTGCTCGCTTGCCCGTACTCTGATGAAAATTTTCGGCATGAAGAAGCTGTTGTCTTTCCTTTTTTCATAGATCTTGTCAAGAGATCTGATCATAGTCTGTTCTGCTTCTATGACAAAGTTATCGTTGATAGTATCTTCAAGACAAAGCGCCAGTGAATACGGCTGACTGAATCTCTCGCTTATCACCAAACGTGAGATGGATTCGTTGTTTGCAGGACAGTAAAGAAGCGCCCCTACGCTGTAATATATTATGTCGTCTTTCATAAAAATAAAACTCCTGTCGATTTATGATTTGATCAGCGGTTCTTTTATGACCCTTCCAAAATTTGTGCCAAAATAAATTATAACATAATTTAGAATAAAATGGTAGATATTTTTAAAGTTTTGTGGTAGAATTGTTGTGTAAAAAAATCAGCATTTTTATTTGTTTTATTATACACATTTGTAAAAACGTGGGAAAGTGATAGATGGTTATGGATAATATTGTTATCAGATCGGAGAATATAAGATCAATCACGGATTTCAAGAACTTTAGCTCGGATAACGGAATATTCGTCCGCATAGTCGGCGAGGACGGCAGTCTGCTGTCGGAGATCTCAAAAATGGATTCCGAATTGTCCCTGTCTGCGATTTCGGGAAATATCGCATACAAAAGGATAAGCTCCCTGCCGAACATATCTGCCCCCGAGGATATTACTTTCTATACGGAATGCTATTCCGAGTGGATCAGGTGCGGACGGAAAAGAATACTCGCAAGACGTCTGCTCAATTCGGACAAGGCAGACGAAAAGCTTGCTTCCGCAATAAGTACGGTGATCCGACAGCAGCGTTTACTAAGACCGGCACTGACCGATTCTATGGAGAAAAATGCCGTCATCAAGCTGCTGTTCCGCTTTGACGAGGTCATGAAGGGGTTTGCCGATCAGAAAGGCTTTTACAAGAATGCAAAGCTTGTTGCCGATAATATAACGAAGGAACAGGATTATCTTTTTTTCTATATGTGTGCGCTCCTTGGCATAAACGTGCTGCTTATCCAGAACAGGAGCGATATAGATACATATCAGAAGCAGCTGAAGCTCTCCGCTGTCACTGTCACGGGGCATCTCGGGCAGACCATGGTCCCCGAATACCGTGAGCCGAAGGCTATGGGAACAAAGCCGCATGAAGCAGCTCGGAGTACTCTGCAAAACACAAACGACAACATAAATTTCAGGAGAGCGCCCGGGCAGGAGAACCGTCCGTCCACGGTCAGAGTGACGATACCTCCCAGACCGCAGAAAAGGAAATCCGCCGAGAGCGTACCGCAGACTGCGCCGGTGAACTCCGCTCCCCGCAACACCTCACAGCCGCAGGGCATTCGTGTTGCTATACCTCCAAGACCGGGCAGGACAACAGTCGGCACACCTGCGTCGGGGAATATGATTCCTCCGTCGGGGAACAGTACAATACAAACGCAGCCGCAAAACAGACTGCGTATCCCTCCTCCGCCCGTCCGCAAAGGCGGAAATTCTATACAGCCGTCACAGACAATGCGCACAGCGCCGATGTATAACAATCTGCCTGATAATCGTGTGAACGTACCTCCCCTTGCCTCTGCGCAAAGGCGGGAGCTTAGCTATGAGCAGATAGCAAGACTTGCGGTGTCTATAGTGCAGATACTGGTGTTCAGGAATAATTCGTTCGGCGGCAGGAGTACCCCCGATGCGAGCGGATCGGGCATCATGATAGGATCACAGGGATATATCCTGACAAATTGTCATGTTACGGATTCGGGCAGGCTGTACGGCGTTCGCATTGAAAATGACAACAACATATATTACACCGACCGGGTCATAAAGTATCACAGAAACCTGGATCTTTCGGTCATAAGAATAGACAGGCGGCTTCAGCCGCTTCCGATATATAAGGGAAAAGAGGGACTCTCACGAGGTCAGAGAGTTGTCGCTATCGGCAGTCCGCTCGGACTTTTCAACACCGTATCCGATGGTATCATCTCGGCATTCCGAGAGATAGACGGGGTCAACATGATTCAGTTCACAGCCCCGATTTCGGCAGGCAGCTCGGGAGGCGCAGTCCTTAATATGTACGGCGAGGTTGTGGGGATAAGCACCGCCGGATTTTCACGGGGGCAGAATATCAATCTTGCCGTACCGTATGACGAAATAAATATGTTCTGCTTTAATTTTTTCGGATAGAATTTAAGGAAACACTGATTAAGGAGACACTGATTAAATCGAGTGCCGAAGTTGCGCCGTCAGATTTTTAGGCAGGCGAACGCCTGCGGGTATTACGCGTTCATAATAATAACTGTATCTTGCTCTAAAGCTCGCGTCCTGCT
>OMYH01000103.1 GCA_900315255.1 uncultured Eubacteriales bacterium
AGATGAACTCGAATCGGGCAGTGGCGATATCGAAGTTTGGCTCGACAGCCCCGGCGGAGACGTGATGGCTGCAACTCAAATCTACAATATGCTCAAATCTTACAATGGCAAGGTAACGGTGAAAATCGACAGCCTTGCGGCGAGTGCGGCGAGCGTCATTGCAATGGCGGGTGACAAGGTGCTTATGTCACCCCTATCGTTGCTTTTTATTCATAATCCGCTGACGGTAGCTGCCGGAAACGCTGACGATATGCAGAAAGCTATTGATATGCTCGATGAAGTGAAGGAGAGCATAATTAATGCTTACGAGTTAAAATCGGGTCTATCAAGGGCGAAAATATCACACATGATGGACTGCGAGAGTTGGCTCTCGGCAAAGAAGGCTGTAGAGCTTGGTTTTGCCGACTCGATCATGTTCAGCAAGAACGATACAGACACTGACGATTCATACGAGTTCAGTCAGCGTGAGGTGTCCAACCGCCTAATGAATCAGTTGATAAAGAAAAATACACCGACCGCAGGCGTGAAAATATGCGACCTGCAAACAAGACTAAATCTTTTGAAATAATGAGGAGGAAACACACTATGACAATTATCGAAATGAGAAAGAAGCGTTCAGAAACTTGGGACAAGGCTAAGAATTTTCTCGATACACACCGCAATGCAAGCGGCATTCTCTCCGCAGAGGACACGGCGACATACGAGCGTATGGAGCAGGAGATCGTTGATCTCGGTCATGAGATCGAACGTCAGGAGCGTCTTGAGAGCATGGAGCGTGAGATGCAGAAGGCAACATCACAGCCTATCCGCAGCACGCCGGAGACAAAGCCCGACGAGAAAGTCGGCAGAGCTTCCGATGCGTATAAGGACGCTTTTTGGCGTTCTATCCGCAATGAGACAAGCTATGAAATCAGAAATGCACTCCGTGAAGGCGTAGACAGCGACGGCGGTTATCTCGTGCCGGACACGTTTGAACACACTTTGATTCAGGCACTTGACGAGGAGAATATTATCCGTCAGCTTGCTCACACGTTTACGACAGCTTCCGGCACTCATGCAATTCCCATCGTCGGGACTCGTGGAAAAGCCACATGGGTTGCGGAGGAGCAGGAGATTCCCGAAACGACCGAGACCTTCACTCAGAAGACCATCAGCGCACACAAGCTGACGGCACTTATCAAGATCTCCGAAGAGCTTCTCAACGACTCCGCTTTCGATCTTGAAAGCTATATCGCTTCTGAGTTCGCTCGTAAGATTTCCGATGCCGAGGAAGAGGCATTTATCACAGGAAACGGCACCGGAAAGCCGTTCGGAATTTTGCACGATAAGGAAGGTGCAGAGGTCGGTATCACGGCAGCAGCCGCTAATGCGATCACAACAAACGAGCTTATCGACCTTTATTACTCGCTCCGCTCTCCGTATCGCAAGAGAGCTGTGTGGATCATGAACGATGCAACCGTCAACATGATTCGCAAGCTCAAAGACGGTAATGGTCAGTACATCTGGTCTCCCGGAATCACCGCAAACGATACCGACACGATTCTCGGCAGAAAGGTGTACACCACAACTTGTATGCCGACCGCCAAGACAGGCGCAAAGACGGTAGCTTTCGGCGATCTAAATTTTTATTGGGTAGGCGACCGTGAAGGCATTTCGTTCAAGCGACTCAACGAGCTTTATGCTACAAAGGGACAGGTAGGTTTCCTTGCAACAAAGCGACTCGATGCAAGACTTATCCTTCCCGAAACTATCAAGGTACTCAAGATGAAGTAATCCTGTTCTGGCTGTTGGGAGCAATCTCGGCAGCCATAAAAAACTCCTTGAATAATCCGATTTTCTGTGATATAATTTACTATGATAAATCGAAATTTATAAAGGGGAAATAATATGATTTATTATATTGGTTGTAATGTACCGAGACCCAATGATTGTGAAGATGGACGTAAATGTCATAAAGGAACATATTGTGAAGCACTTTGTATATGCAGTGCAAAAGAAGAATTATTAAAAAATGGATTTACACCCTTGATGAGCTATTATGATAAAAATGGAAATTTCATATTCTTTAATAATCAGGAACAAGCCATTGAATACTTGGAAGAGATAAAGTTGGATAAATTCTGATTTATCGCAATAACAAAATATATTAGTGCTTCGGAGTCGTAGAAATACGGCTCCTTTTTCATACCCAAAAGAGGTGACCGCCTATGATTGTATCCTTAAAAGAAGTCAAAAACTATCTCCGAATAGACTTTGACGATGATAACAAGCTTCTATATCAGCTCATCGACACAGCACAAAAGCTGTGCATGGAGATAGTACGCACCGATGATATTTCCGTTCTCAATACCGACAAGAAAACCTACAAAACCGCTGTCCTATATGCTGTTGCATACTTGTATGAAAATCGTGAAAAAGCGAACCACAACGAGATGAAATTAACGCTCCGAGCTTTGCTTGCGAACTTTAGACCGGAGGGCTTTTGATGCATATTTCAAATTTGAATGTACGAATCACATTTCAGAAAAACGCTGTGGTTATCGACAAAATCGGAAATCACACAAACGAGTGGCAGGACTACTACTCGTGTTACGCAACGGTAAGCGGCGAGACGGGAAAGGAGCAGGCTATCGTCGGTGAGACGGTCGAGAATGTCGAGGTGTGTTTCTCAGTGCGATACTGCGAGAAAATATCTTCCATTATCTCAACGAAATACAGAATTATATTCCGAAACGAGATCTACGACATTATGGCTGTAGATCATTTTTCATATACGAAAAAATACTTGAAATTTAAGTGCAGGAAAGCAAGGCGATAATGTGAGTATTAAAATTGATGATCTTGCGAAGGAAGTAATGAGGGGCTTGGACGAGTACGCCGATGTCACAACCGAGCAGGTCAAGAAGGCTGTCCGCAAGGCAGGAAATACGGTCAGACGTGAGATTCAGGAAAACGCTCCGAAGAACACCGGAGATTACGCAAAGAGCTGGGCGGTGAAAAAGGTGCGCGAGTCTTCGCACACGCTCGAACTGGTGGTGCATTCCAAGAATCGCTATCAGTTAACGCACTTGCTTGAATTCGGACACTGTCTGCGAAACGGTGGGCGTACAAGGGCAATGCCGCACATCGCACCTGCCGAGGAAAAAGGCATAGAACAACTTGAAAAGCAAATTGAGAGGAGTATCCGCAATGGATAAAATAGTAAAAATTCTGGAAGAAATAGAGCTTCCTTTCGCCTGCGATCATTTCAGTGAAGGCGAATCGCCCGAGCCGCCGTTTATCTGTTATCTCACTCCGAAAAGTGAGTATTTCTCGGCAGACGGCGGCGTATATCACCGCATTTACGATGTTCACATTGAGGTGTACACCAACAAGAAGGACACCGATATTGAAGCAAAGGTCGAGGGCGTTCTGGACAAACACAAGATATTTTACAACAAGTCCGAGATCTGGATCGACAGCGAAAAGCTGTACGAGACCATTTATTCATTTGGAACGGAGGTCGATTAATTTATGGCAAACAACAAGGTAAAATTTAACCTGTGGAACGTTTACTACGCTCCACTGCTGACTAATACGACAAGCAAGATCGAGTACGGCACTCCGATAGCTATTCCCGGAGCCGTTTCACTCAGTCTCGATCCCACAGGAGAGAACACGCCGTTCTATGCAGACGGAATAGAATACTATACAATAAGTAATAATATGGGATATAGCGGTGACTTGGAAATCGCCCTTATCCCGGAGAGCTTTCGTGTAGATATTTTGAAGGAATCTCCCGACAGCAACAAGGTGCTTATCGAGAACAAGGACATCAACGTCGGCAAGTTTGCTCTGCTTTTCCGTTTTGACGGCGATATCAGGGCGATAAATCACGTTATGTACAACTGCTCGGTTTCACGTCCGAAGATCGGTTCAAAGACCAACGAAGAGAGCAAAGAGGTGCAGACGGAGACGCTGACAATCAGTGCAAAA
>OMYH01000049.1 GCA_900315255.1 uncultured Eubacteriales bacterium
CATGTAAATAATAATGGTGCGGACATCAGGTTTGCTTTGTCATTCGTGCAAGTTCATATTCCGAGGTTGGTAGAATTGACCCCTCCTTCAGCCGTTCGGGTGAAGTTTTACTAAGCCATTATCCGAAACAAAGCTTCTACGCGGAGAAGAATTACGTATAAAAGAAAGCATGACGGAAATACCCGCAGCCGTGCGGCTGCCCGCCACTTGAGTAAGTCGTTACCCGAAGTAAAGCTTCTACGCGGAAAAGAATTACGTATAAAAGAAAGCATGACGGGTCGCCGCACGGCGACGGGCGAGTTCCGCCCTGCTTTATTGTTACCGATAGACCTTTCCGCATAATAAGTTTATTTCTTATCGACAATCATGAAGGGGGTCGGAGTGTGCCCGCCAATTTACTAAGTTATTACCCAAAGTAAAGCTTCTACGCGGAAAAGAATTACGTATCCAAGAAAGCATGACGGAATGTACCTGCGGGCGTGTGCCCGCCGCCATGCGTACCATTTCGGGAAAAGCTGGTACGCATGGAATAAACCCGCATAGAATCAGGACTTTTTACATGCGTACCATATAAACTATTGTATTAAGGGAATGGTGGTACGCATATCGGCTGAACGGCTGCAGGTATCACCGCATTCCGACTAAAGAAATTTTATTGCTCTATTGCCTGCGTCATACTCTGCTTAAAATGTAATATCATCATTGTCCGAAAGCAATCCATGTTCCTGTTTGAATTTTAACGGGCATTAGCCAATAGGTAGTTTTGTTTTTTCCAAGATTAATATTAAATGACTGTAGCTGTAATGTGTCTTTTGCTCGGAATAATGTAGTACGACTGCATTCAAACTCTTCGCATAGCATCTTAATGCTTTAAAAGAAAAAAGTTGCATATGATTATGCAACTTCTGATAATAATTTATAAAATATGGAAAGTTGGATTCAATAATTGCACACTGCACATTGAACATTGAACTACCCTTCCGCATTAAATAAGAAGTCCCCGACTTAAATCGGGGATTTTTTCTTGCTCTATGAGGCATAATAATAGTAAGATTTTTCTTGAAAGGGACTACCGTTATGAATTATGCTTTCACTCCGACATATCTTAATTTTCTCTTAACAAAACAGAATGAAACCTCCGTTGTTATGGGTGTGCTTCTGATAGTGGCAGGGCTTGCGGGATTTGCGCTCCTTAAAATGTACGAAAAGAATAAATAATTCATTTATCCTCGAACTCGCCTGACCTTCCTGCGTTTATTCACTCGTACTACTCCCCCGATACTTCCTGCAAGAACAAACACGCCGCATTTTATAAGAGTCCCCGTGACATCGTCACTGCTCGATGAGATCAGAGCGGTTATAAAAACAGTCAAAAACATAAGTCCGCCCGTCAAAAGTCCCGTGAGCAGTCCCCTTTTGCGGAACATCGCAACGGATAAATAACCGCCCGAAAACGCTCCTGCCGCACCGATAACAATCGTGATAATCGGCAGGAGATCGGTGGGCAGCATGCCTGCTTTTACGATCAGGGCAGACGCTGCGCACAGCAGCAGCGCGCACACGCACAGTCCTGCCGCCGCCCCTATAAAGACACTGCGCGCCGCTATGAACCACTCGCTTTGTTTGATGTCATTCCTTCTGTATTCAGCCAACTGCGATCACTCCTTTTTTGTATTTATATGCAAAGGAGCAGTATATATTACAAAAAAATTCCCTGCTTCAAAACAGAATGCAGGGAATCGGTTTTTTTATTCCTGTTCGAGAGCCTGAAAAATTGCCTTTGACAGCTGATCCGCACATGATGTGCCTCTGCCGCCGCAGTCGTTGCCTTTGAGCAGCTCGGCGGTATGACTTGCGTCTGCCCCCTCAAGCAGCTTGCCAATAGCTTTGAGGTTACCGGGGCAGCCGTTCAGAAACTTCACATTATGCAGCCTGCCGTCTTCGATGTCAAAGCTGATATTCCTCGAACAAACACCCTTCGGTGTGTAGCTGTAATGCTTCATATGTATACCTCTCATTCTGATTCCCGGCAAAGATCGAACCGTACTGTATATTATTTAACAAGGAGCTAAGCTCAAACAAGCTCGCTTGATTGGAGCGAATGACGCCGTCAACAGACGTCAGGGAGCTTTAGCTCCTGCGTTCATTGGTGGGGGATTTTGACCCACCACCGATGAAAGTATGCCCCCCGTCGCCTATAGTGGCTGTGACATCGACGTTTGTTATATTCTTGCCACACCGCTGTTACGGGCAGCGTTGATAACAGCCTTTGCAACCGTATCGGCAATTCTCTTATCGAAAGCCGCAGGAAGAATATACTCGGGCGACAGTTCCTCATCGGACACAAGGCCTGCGATAGCATAAGACGCAGCGAGCTTCATCTCGTCGTTGATCTGACTTGCACGGCAGTCGAGAGCGCCTCTGAATATTCCGGGGAATGCAAGCACGTTGTTGATCTGATTCGGGAAATCCGATCTGCCCGTGCCGACAACAGCCGCACCTGCGGAAATCGCCTTATCGGGCATAATCTCCGGTGTGGGGTTCGACATAGCGAACACGATAGCGTCCTTATTCATAGTTTTTACCATATCTTCCGAAAGAACATTCGGTGCGGAAACACCGAGGAACATATCTGCGCCCTTCACAGCGTCCGCAAGAGTACCCGTGAGCTTATCTCTGTTGGTGATAGAAGCGATCTCCTGCTTAACCGGGTTAAGGTTGGGATTGCCCTCGCAGATAATGCCCGATCGATCTACCATCATTACCTTGCTTGCGTCTGCGCCCATGGTGATAAGGTGCTTTGTTATAGCGACACCTGCCGCACCTGCGCCGTTAACAACGATCTTAATATCGCCGATATTCTTCTTTACTATTTTAAGTGCATTGATAAGAGCAGCGCCTACAACTACTGCGGTACCGTGCTGATCGTCATGGAACACGGGAATATCGCACATCTCTTTGAGCCTGCGCTCGATCTCAAAGCATCTCGGAGCGGAAATATCCTCGAGATTGATACCGCCGAAGCTACCCGAGATCATGTATACGGTATTTACTATCTCGTCAACGTCCTTTGACTTCACGCAGATCGGAAATGCGTCAACATCGCCGAAAGCCTTAAACAAAGCACACTTGCCCTCCATTACGGGCATACCTGCCTCGGGACCGATATCGCCCAGACCGAGAACAGCCGTTCCGTCGGTCACAACAGCAACGAGGTTGTGCCTCCTTGTAAGCTCATAGCTTTTATCGATATCCTTCTGAATTTCAAGACAAGGCTGTGCAACTCCGGGAGTATACGCAGTCGAAAGATCGTGTGAATTGCCGACATCGCAGCGCGCGACGACCTCGATCTTGCCTTTCCAGTTATAATGCATCTGTAATGATTCTTCTCTTATATCCATAGCTTTCTTCTCCTTGATACTATTTTTTCAAACCTTTGTTATTATATCACCTTTTTTGCGGTTAATCAATAGGTGCTGCAAGTTTATTATGTTTTCAATTGTTAAAACAACTGCCCTCAAACATGATTTCCATTACTATTAACTAACGACTTTGAATTATGGACCGATAACTTGCAGTACTGACAACACAAGCCGTAATTTCGCACAATAATTGCATATTGCGAACTGCACATTGAAATAGCCTTCTCCCGAGGGCGAAGGCTATTGGTTCTCCTGTTTTATGGAGTTATCACTGAAAATAACAGAACAAAGCATATTTCAGAACAATCATGCACATTACACATTGAAATAAGTTCCTCATTCCTAACAAAAAGCCCTCGCCGTCTGTGGGGCAAGGGCTGTGAACTATTCGTTTTCCTCAATACACCCGGTGATGTACGCTCTTATCTCCTCTGCTCCCTCTCCGGTAATTGCCGAGAACGGAAACTTCGGCACATCTTCAAAGCCCGCAAGCTCTTCTTTCAGCTCTTCGAGCCGCTTTATCTGCTGTGTTTTCTTGAGCTTATCCTTCTTTGTGAACACTATAATGAACGGCAGCCCCTTTTCGTAAAGATAGCTTATCATGTCCATATCCTCTTTTGACGGAGCATGACGCATATCCACTATCTGAACCACCAGGCAGAAGTTCCTGTCCTGATTGAAGTAACCCTCCATCAGCTCTGCCCAACGCTGCTTTTCGCCCTTCGACACCTTTGCATAGCCGTATCCCGGAAGATCGACCAGATGAAATTTATCCACCTTGAAGAAGTTTATCGTAGCCGTCTTGCCCGGCGTGGCACTTACTCTTGCAAGCGCCTTCCGGTTGACAAGCTTATTGATAAGCGATGATTTTCCGACATTGCTCCTGCCCGAAAAGATGACCTCGGGCATTGATGACGGCGGCAGCTGCGAGGCTTTGCCCGCTGCAAACTCAAATTCCGCTTTATTGTAATTCATCAAACATCCTCCTGTCACACAGAAACAGTATCCGCTGCGCTGTCAGATGACGATTCCGAGTTCTTCTTTGATTTTTTCTTTGCAACCGTTACCGACTTCTCCTCGGGCTGCTTTTCGTACGTCTTGTCGAGAGTGAACGCTATTTCGAGTACCTCGTCGATATATTCGACAGGAATAAAGTTGATCTTCTCCTTGACAGCCTTGTCTATCTCCTCAATATCAGGCTCGTTGCTTTTTGGGAAAAGCAGGGTCTTTATGCCCATCTTGTATGCCCCCATAGCCTTCTCTTTGAGTCCGCCTATAGGCAGAACCTTGCCTCTAAGCGTGATCTCGCCTGTCATTGCAACAAACCGGTTGACGGGCTTTCCTGTCAGTGCAGATACTATGGCTGTAGTCATAGTGATACCTGCCGATGGACCGTCCTTCGGTACTGCTCCTTCGGGAGCGTGTATATGGATATCGAGCTTTTTGTAGAACTCAGGGTCGATCCCGAGCTTCTCCGCCCTCGTCCGTACACAGGTAACGGCGATCTTTGCAGACTCCTTCATCACATCTCCGAGCGAGCCTGTCAGCTCGATTTTACCCGTACCCTGAACAGCCGCAGCTTCTATCGGGAGAGTTTCTCCGCCGACAGCTGTCCATGCAAGACCGTTGACAAGTCCGACTTCATTCTTTGAAGAAATAGCTTCATCTTTGAACTTATAGCCGCCCATAAGCTCTGTGATTCTCTTTGCGTCTATCTTGAAGGGGTTCTCCCTCTCTCCCACGGCGATCTTCTTTGCGACCTTTCTCATAACGGATGCGATTGTTCTTTCAAGATTACGCACACCTGCCTCACGGGTATATCCGTCGATCAGGGCATATATCGCCGATTGAGAAAACTTGCAGTCGGCCGCTGTGAGTCCGTTGTTTTTGAGCTGCTTCGGGATAAGGTGCTTCTTTGCGATATTGAACTTCTCCTCACGGGTATAGCTGCCTATCTCGATTACCTCCATCCTGTCCTTCAAAGGAGCGGGTATCATGGAGGGGTCGTTCGCTGTCGTAATGAACATTACATTGCTAAGATCGAACGGAAGGTCGATGTAATGATCTCTGAACGTGCTGTTCTGCTCGGGGTCGAGCACCTCAAGCAGCGCACTTGTGGGGTCACCCTTATAGTCCGAAGCGAGCTTGTCTATCTCGTCGAGTATAATAAGCGGATTGTTTGTTCCCGCATTCTTTATCGCATTGATGATTCTGCCGGGCATTGAGCCGATATAGGTTCGCCTGTGTCCTCTGATCTCTGCCTCATCATGAACTCCGCCCAGAGCAACTCTCTCTGCCTTGCGGTGAACAGCCTTCGCTATCGACTGTGCGATCGAAGTTTTTCCAACTCCCGGAGGACCCACCAGGCATATTATCTGTCCCTTGACATTCGGAGTCAGTTTTCTGACCGATAGGTACTCGAGCATTCTTTCTTTTACCTTATCGAGTCCGTAGTGATGTCTTTCAAGCACCTTTGCTACTGACGGGATATCTATCTTCTCCTTGCTCGACTTGTTCCACGGAAGATCCAGACATGTTTCAATGTATGACCTGAGTACATATGACTCCTGAGAGGACTCGGGCATTCTGTAAAGCTTTGACCACTCCTTCATTAGCTGATCCTTTACTGCCTTGTCTACATCGAGTGCTTCTATCTTCTTTTTCAGTTCAAGCAGTTCTTCTTCGTCGTCATATTCGCCGAGTTCTTCTTTGATCGCATGGATCTGCTCATGCAGAAAATATTCTTTCTGATGATCCTCCATATGCTCATGCGCACGCTGTGCAATTCTTGTTTCGATCCTGAGAACCTCTGTTTCACGGGTCAGTAATTTCAAAGACAGCTTTAGTCTTTCGGTAACATTGAACTCGTCCAGTATCAGCTGCTTCGACTCAAAATCGGCAGCAGTATTTGCCGCTGCAAAATCGGCAAGATCGGAAGGAACATTTGTAAAGGTGATCTTGTCAAAAATATCCTTCGGATACTTTGGTGAGATATCTACGTACTCCGTGAATTTTTCCCTGATCAGATTCATATAGGCAAGCTGCTCGCTGTTAGCGGGTTTTTCGACGTAATCTGCTCTGATCACCTCGGCGGCATGATGGTTTCGCTCCTTGAAGTAATGCAGGGCTATACCTCTGCATACACCTTCGGCAATAACCTTTACCTCTTTGTCTTGAGAGGTATTGAGTATCTGAATCACCTTCAATATCGTACCCGTTTCATAGAACATATCCGAATCAGGCACTATGTCTATCGGATGCTTCTGCGTAACCGCAAAGACGAGCTGCCCTCTTGTCATAGCTGACCTGATAGCTTCTTTTATCTCCTTGCGTGTGATATCAAAATGAATGATAGCTTCGGGGAAAAACACCGTTCCTCTGATAGGTACAACAGGCATTTTTCCGCCCGGAGTGAATACATAGTCATCATATGCGTCGGAATAGCGATTTAAAACCAACGACATCGATTCAGCGCCGAGTCCGGATGTATACACTCTGATCTGATCCTCAATCTCACTTTTCTCTTCGTCCGTTTTTGCCTGCTTTAGTTTTTCTTCAAAACCTCTGAGAGTGTTGAATATCTCTTCTCTTTCTTTGTTCTGCTGTTCAATTTTTTTCTCCTGATCCTTGTCTTTGCTGCTCATAGATACCCTCCTTTGTTCTTAAATTAGTACAGGCGAGGGAGAACGCATTTATCGTTAGTTCTCCCCCACAATACCGTATATATATATTAATTATTCCGATGATATGACCTTTCTCGTCATATCCCTCTCGATATCCGGAACATCAAGACCGTTGATACAATCGCCGTTAATAGTGATCTTAGTGATCGTTTCGTCCGACGGAGAAGTAAACATCAGCTCGCCGAGTATCTCTTCCATGATCGCACGAAGACCTCTTGCTCCGGTTTCTCTTTTAAGCGCCTTTTGTGCGATCGCCTGATATGCGTCCTTGGTAAACACAAGATCGATCTTATCCATCTTGAACAAAGCCTTGTACTGACCTACGATCGAATTCTTCGGCTCTTTGAGTATCCTGACCAAAGCGTCCTCGTCAAGTCCCTGAAGTGCGGTGATAACCGGAATTCTTCCGACCAGCTCGGGGATAAGACCGAACTTCACCAGATCATGCGCCTCGACCGAGTTCATCCAATCTGTCTTGCTGAGCTCCTCCTTGTCACGGACAACAGCGCCGAAGCCCATTGACGATGATCCGAGCCGCTTTTCAACGATCTTCTCCAGTCCGTCGAATGCGCCGCCGCATATAAACAATATATTGCTCGTATCTATCTGAATGAAATCAGCCTGCGGGTGCTTTCTGCCGCCTCCCGGAGGAACATTCGCTACGGTACCCTCGATGATCTTCAGCAGTGCCTGCTGAACGCCCTCACCGCTTACGTCACGGGTAATAGACGGGTTCTCGGACTTCCTGCCGATCTTGTCGATCTCATCTATATAGATGATACCCTTTTCGGCCTTTGAAACGTCATTGTCCGCCGCCTGGATAAGTCGGAGCAGAATATTCTCCACGTCCTCGCCGACATAGCCTGCTTCGGTGAGAGTTGTTGCGTCGGCTATTGCAAAAGGCACGTCAAGCGCTCTCGCAAGAGTCTGCGCAAGCAGAGTTTTTCCCACGCCCGTAGGACCGAGCAGCATGACGTTGCTCTTGTCGAGCTTGTCGCTTTTTTTCTTATTCATGATCCTCTTGTAGTGATTATAAACCGCCACACAGAGAGTCTTCTTTGCATTTTCCTGACCGATAACATATTCGTCGAGTATCTTCTTCATATCCATAGGCTTGATCAGCTGCAGCTTCATGCTGCTGCCCCTGCCCTTCTTCTTTGAGCCGATACCGAACTCTTCCTCCAGAATAGAGTTGCACAGGTCGATGCACTCGTCGCATATATACACTCCGTTGCCTGCGATCAGACGTCTTACCTCATTCTGCGTTTTTCCGCAGAACGAACAGGCAACCTCACCTCTTGAATTGTTTTTTCCTGCCAAAAAAATCAGCTCCCCGATCTGTTATCTGTTTGTGATGATCTTATCGATAAGACCATATTCGAGAGCCTGCTCTGCTGTCATGAAATTATCTCTCTCAGTATCTCTTGCGATAACGTCATAGGGCTGACCCGTGCGTTCTGCAAGGATTGTGTTAAGCTTTTTCTTTGTACGCATAATATGATCTGCGTGTATCATAATATCTGTCGCCTGACCCTTTGCTCCGCCGCTCGGCTGATGGATCATAATATCACTGTTGGGCAGAGAGATCCTCTTTCCCTTTGCGCCTGCTGCCAGAAGGAAAGCTCCCATGCTTGCAGCCATACCCATGCAGATAGTCGATACGTCGCATTTGATGTACTGCATAGTGTCATAAATAGACATTCCTGCCGTTACCGAACCGCCGGGGCTGTTGATATAGAGGCTGATATCCTTTGACGGATCCTGACCCTCAAGATAAAGAAGCTGAGCGACAACCACGCTTGCAGAAGCGTCGTTCACTTCGTCTGTAAGCATTACTATTCTGTCATTTAGCAGTCTTGAATAGATGTCGTAAGAACGCTCTCCTCTGCTCGTCTGTTCAACTACATAAGGCACTAATGCCATAAAAATCAATCCTTCCCATAATTATATTGTTTCAGACTGCCGCACATCATTTCTACAGCAGTCTGATTACGTACTATATTATACAGCCGACATAATAAGAATCATGTCGTATTCCGACACAGCTTTAATTACTTGATAACTGCATTCTCCTTAACCATGTCCATAGCCTTTGACACTGCAACGTCAAGCCTGAGATCTTCTGCAGAAACAAGTGACTTTACCTTATCGGCGTCCATCTTGTACATCTCTGCCATCTTGTCATACTCGGCATTGATGTCGTCCTCCGTAGGCTCGATGTTCTCAATCTCTGCGATCTTCTCGAGAGCAAGTCTGACCTTAACTCTCTTCTCTGCCTCGTCACGGTACTGATCGCCGAATGATTCCTTTGTAAGACCGGTATACTTCATATATGTATCAAGATCAAGACCCTGCTGTCTGAGTCTTAAGTCGAACTCCCTGAGCATATCGTCAATCTTGTTTGTATACATAGCCTCGGGGATCTCGCCCTCTACCTTCTCTGTAAGTGCGTCAACGAGCTTGCTTTCGATATCGTCATCTCTGAGCTTTTCAAGCTCCTCCTGAACACCCTTTGCGATCTCTGCCTTGTACTCCTCTACTGTCGAAGCCTCCTCGCTTACGTCCTGAACGAAATCATCGTCAAGCTCGGGGAGAATTCTCTCGGAGATAGAGTGGATAGTGATCTTAAACTCTGCAGGCTGACCTGCAAGCTCCTCTGCCTGATAATCCTCCGGGAATGTCACATTGATAGTGAACTCCTCGTCAATGCTGTGTCCGACAACCTGATCCTCAAAGCCGGGGATAAAGCTGTTGCTGCCGAGAGTAAGGCTGTAATCCTCACCCTTGCCTCCGTCAAAGGGAACGCCGTCCTTGAAGCCCTCGAAGTCGATAACAACAGTATCGCCGTCCTTTGCGGGTCTGTCTGTTACCTGCTCAACACGGCTTGCTCTCTGACGAGCCTTGTCGATCTCTTCCTGAACCTTCTCGTCTGTTACCTCTGTTGAAAGCTGTGTAACCTCGATACCCTTGTAGCCGTCGATCGTAACCTCGGGGTATGTTGTAACAACTGCCTTGAAGGTGAAGCCGTCCTCGGATACCTCTGTTACGTCCAGGTCGATCTTGTCGTTTACTACCTTCAGACCTGCCTCGTCAACTGCGTCCTGGAGAGCCTGCGGATAGAGATTCTGCATAGCGTCCTCATAGAATACCTCCTTGCCGTACATCTTCTCGATAACTGCACGGGGAGCCTTGCCCTTTCTGAAACCGGGTATATTGATGTTCTTAACCTGCTTTTTGTATACCCTCTCTATCTCCTTCTTGAAGTCCTCGCCGCTTACGGCAACTTCTACTTCTACTCTGTTCGTTTCTGTCTTATTTGATGCTACTAAACTCATTTTTTTATCCTCCTGAATTTTTTGGACTGTTATGTACTGCTCAATTATGATAATACAGTCCTGCTCCTAAGCTTAACTAAATAAGTATATCATATAATTTGAAAAAAATCTACCTGTTTTGTTAATTTTCTGTAAATATCTCAGTATAGGCGCATTCCTGACGAACCTATCGACAACCCTAATGCCGCATGACAGTAACAGGTATCACCCTAAATCCTGTCTGATCGCAGGAGATCATCTTAAACTCGATACCCTTGTAATTGCCGACCGTTGCAAGCATTCCCGCCTTTTTGCCGTGGATATGACCGTAATAGCAGTATCTGATATTATGATCAAGCAGAACATTCATTATCTCGGGGCATTCCTTTCCTGCAAACACAGGCGGATAGTGCAGAAACACTACCGGCTCGCCGCCAAGCTTTCTGCCTTCTTCGATAGATGTATTAAGTCTGCCGACCTCACGGTTGAGCACCTTTCCGTCCTGCTCGCTTTTTGCGTCATAGAACCAGCCTCTCGTACCGCATACAGAAACATCGCCTATCCTGTAAGCGTTGTTGAACAGCAGCGATAATGTGGACAGACCGTTATCGGAGAAAAACCTCTCTATCTTTGTCCTGGTTTCCCACCAGTAGTCGTGGTTACCCTTCATGATTATCTTTTTGCCGGGCAGATCGTCTATGAACCGAAAGTCCGGCAACGCCTCCGGCATTCTCATCGCCCACGAGATATCTCCCGCAAGAACGACAGTATCTTCGTCCTTTACCGTTTCTCTCCAGTTCTTCTCTATCCGCTCGACATAGTTTCCCCAGCCGCCGAATATATCCATAGGCTTATCCACACCCAAAGACAGGTGCGGATCGCCTAATACATACAATGACATTATTTTACGCCCAATGCGTTAAGTACAAAACCGGGCATTTCGTCCGCCTCGCACACATTGGTGAATCTTGTTTCTTTATCCTTGAGAGCCGCAAGCGGAGCAGGAACCGCAGTACCTGTCTTTTCGCTGAGCATATCGACCATAGCGAATTCGTCATCGGGGAGCTGCTCGCCGTTAGCGATCGCAGAAAGCACGCTGCCGCTGAACTTATACGGACTTGCGGTGGAGTCGATCACAGCAGGGGTTCTGTCGCCCGTACTCTCGACATATTCTTTATATACGCTGACTGCAACAGCCGTGTGAGTATCGCAGAGATAACCGTACTTATTAAAGAACTCGTCAATAACTGCCTTTGTCTTATCATCATCGCAGAAGCCGCCCGTAAAGAGAGCCGTTATCTTATCCTTTATCTCGCCGTCAACACTGTAAACGCCCTTTGTTTTGAGAGCGGTCATCCATTCCTTAACCTTAACGTCGTCGCACTCTGTCATATGATAGAGGAATCTCTCGAGGTTGCTCGACACAAGGATATCCATAGACGGAGAGATCGTAGCGTAGAAGTTGCGGTTCTTGTCGTATGTACCGGTTGCGATAAAGTCTGTAAGCACGTTGTTTGAGTTTGACGCACAGATGAACTTCTTTATAGGCAGACCCATTCTGTAAGCGTAGTATGACGCAAGGATATTGCCGAAGTTGCCCGTAGGAACAACAACGTTGATCTTATCACCCAGTGTTATCTTGCCGTCGTTTACAAGCTCTGCGTATGCCGAGAAATAATAAACGATCTGCGGCAGCAGACGGCCCCAGTTGATAGAGTTTGCGCTGGAGAAAATGTAGTTATTCTCGTTGAGCTTTGCAACAAGCTCCTTATCGGTAAATATCTTTTTCACGCCTGTCTGAGCGTCGTCGAAGTTGCCCTTTATAGCGCATACGTTGACATTACCGCCCTCCTGCGTATTCATCTGACGCTTCTGCATGGGGCTTACGCCGTCAACGGGATAGAACACCATGATCTTTGTTCCGTCAACGTCCTTAAAGCCCTCGAGGGCAGCCTTGCCGGTATCTCCCGAGGTAGCGACCAGGATAACTGCCTCTTTATCGGGAGAAGTCTTTCTCAAAGACTTTGTGAGCAGGTGCGGCAGGATCTGCAGAGCCATATCCTTGAAAGCAGATGTCGGGCCGTGCCACAGCTCGAGAATATTCATATCTATATCGCCGTACTTCTGATATGAAAGCGGAGCGGGGTTATCCGAGCCGAACTTCTCGGCGGTGTAAGCCTTAGTCACGCACTCGTCTATCTCCTCTGCTGTGAAATCGTCAAGATAGTCGGTGAGTATCTTCTTAGCTCTGCCGACATAATTGAGCTTAGTCATAGCCTCGATATCGGAGAGAGTGTACTGCGGGATCTCCACGGGAACGAACAGACCGCCGTCTGTCGAGATACCCTGAGCGATAGCCTGCGAAGCAGACACCTTAATGTTTTTATCGGTTGTGCTGTTATAATACATATTTCAACATTCCTTTCGGTTACAATTCGGAAACAGCCCCGTCACCAGACAGATATGGCGTACCATACTGTATTGTACACTATTATCGTGATAATGTCAAAGGTTTTTTGCGGGAAGCCGACAGTATAAACTTGATTTTGCTTTCCGTTTACGACTTAAGGAGACGCTGATTAAATCGAGTGCCTATATTGCGACGTTAGATCTTCAGGCAAATTGGTTGAAAAATTCGCAGGAATACTGACGTATTTCAAGAATCAAGAATTTTGAGATCAATTTGACGAAGAGATGCAAGCAAGATAGGTACTCAATTCGCAGAATGTGATTTAATCAGTGGTTCCTTAAGTATGTTTACGGGAACACTGCACAAAGACCGCCCCACACGGAGCGGTCTTGTTTCTCTAAAGTGTTTGATCAGAGTTTCGGACTATAGTTTACAGCAGGGTCACACTTTTTAATACCCGTAATCCTCTTCCCCGCCGCCATACGGCTCTTCATACTGATCATTCGGGAGATACGCCTCGGGTTCGGATTCCTCAACCTCGCCGACAGAGTTGTTGAGCCCTACATCGTATATGTACTGCGGTCCGCTTGTCGTTTCTTCGGAATCGCTGTCAGTGTCCTTATCACTATCACTATCCTTATCGCTGTCGCTCTCATCAGAATCCGTTGCGTTGTCTTCAAGTCTGCCGTGTGTCGCCTGTGTGCGCAGAGTTTCAAGACTGTATGCACTCTGCGTAGTTATTGTGAACATATCAAGACAATACAGCACATCGGTTATCCCGAAGTCCTCTATCATCTCCACAACGTTAGCTTCGGTGTAGTCCTTGTCCACAACGTAGATCTCCTCAAAGGAGCTTGTGAAGAACGGCGCTATCGCAGTGCCTGCGTTGTCCTTGATGATGATCAGCTTTCTGCCGTTTTTTACCTTGGTTTCGAGCTTGAGAGAATAGAATCCGCCCTTCGAGAACGTGTCATACATCGAATCGGGCACTTCTTCAAAGAACTTATCCTCTGTCAGGAATTCAAACGATTCGTCATAGTAGAACGTCTTGTACTCCGCCTTAGGCTTGTAGTAGACAAATTCATCAGGGTCTGTCTTTAACGTCTCCAGCGTTTCGTAGTCAAGGAACAAACTCATGTTTCCCACATAGTCCACCGTCTTTGACGGTGTATACTCCGAGATGTCCGCATACGGCACGTCAGCCGCTTTTGCAAAAGCTTTTCCTGCATAATATGCCCCTAAGGGCGTCCAGCGTGTGTCAGTGCGGAAATATATATTCTCTGCGTTGTGATTTGTCAGCGTCGGCAGAACATCAACGCCCTTTACGGATATAAATGAATCGTTTATATTTTCTATTATATCGCTCTGGCTGTCGATCTCCGCTCTCATGTTGGCAGGGCAGTACAGCTCGCACGCAGTCGGTACCGCCATGGAGTATACCTCAACCTTCGTACCCAGACGATCCTTCATCGTGTTAAGCTCGCTGGCATAAAAGCTGCCCGAATCCTCGTCCGCCCTGAATACCTCCATGCAGCGTTTTGAGCCGTCCTGCTCTGCCAGAATCATGCCGCCGAAGAAATCCGCCTTTGCGTCCTGCTTGTCATAGTCCTTATGTTTACCTATATCGAGTTCTTCCTTTTCAGTGTCTGTTTCGGGAACACCTGCAGTCTCGCTTGATGTGACCTGCGACACCTCCCCGGCATTCTTATCGTCACAAGCGACTAAAGCAAGCATACCTGCCGCCATGATCGCCGCCAATACCCTCTTCTTCAAATCGTTCATACGCTTTCTCCTCGCCTTATTCTATACTTTTGAGAGATTCTACCATGTCTATCTTCCTGATCTTGAAATACATTATGAAATTCACGACTGCCGCAAACACCGCTGTCAGCACAGCCGCAAGCAGATAGCTCCACCATGCAATATCTCTGCTGAACATGGTTTTGTTTATCTCTATGGTCAGTATCACAAATCTGTGCAGCACTATCCCTATCCCAAGACCTGCGATAATTCCGCACAAGGTCAAAATTATGTTTTCTCTGTATACAAATGAACACGTCTCGCCGTTGTAAAATCCCAGTACCTTTATGGTTGCTATCTCACGCACACGCTCTTCGATGTTGATGTTAGTAAGATTATACAACACAACTATCGCCAGAAGTCCTGCGCATACAAGCAGTACAAGAATGACAAGATCAAGACTGCTGATCGTATCCATAAAGCTGTCAATACTTCCACTTATAAATGATACCGCAACTATACCGTCTTTGTCAAGACAATATGCTCCGAGTCTGTTCTCGGATTGAGCATTAACATCATTCATACTGCACGTCATCATATTGTACAGTACCTCTCTGCCGTAAATCTGCCTGTAGCATTCAGGCGTGATGAAAACGTACCCGTAAATATAATTTTCCGATATTCCCGTTACCTTAATATTATGCGGCTTGTTATCCTCTGTTATCGTTATGGTACTGCCTATGGTTATGCCGAGCGTATCCGCCATCTTTTCGGTAACGACCGCTCCTTCATCGGTAAGCTCCACATTTTCGCCGCTGCTGCGTTCTCTCAAATGAATAAGCTCCTTCATACGCTGAGCCGATTGCGGCACGATCATGTATATATCATCGTTTATATCTTTGCCGCTCTCCGACTTCACACCGATCGCCGTCTGCCGCTGTAGCATCGCAGCATTGACCTCGCTGTTATTCTCTATGTCAGCAAGCAGTGAAGCATATTCATGTGCTGTTCCCTCCTCTTCAAGAACAGCTATCATATCGTATGTATATATCTCTCCGAAGTGCTTATCAGCGATAGAGCTGATAGAATTCTTCAGACCAAATCCTGTGAGGATCAGCGCCGTACAACCTGCTACGCCTATTACCGTCATGAAGAACCTCGCCTTGTAGCGCACAATGTTCCTTGCGGTCACCTTTGAAGTGAAGTTCATATGATCCCAGATAAACGGCAGCTTTTCGAGGAATATCCGCCTGCCTATCTTCGGCGCTTTCGGACGCATAAGCTCCGATGGCTTCTCTCTGAGCACTCTTTGACAGGTATAATATGACACAAGCGTTGTGCATACAAACGCAGTCAATGTGCCTGCGGCTACGGGAAGAACAGGTATTTCAAGCTTCAGATCAATAAGCATATACATTATCCCATAGGCGTTGTAGATCACTCTCGGCAGCACAAGCACGCCTATCGTTATCCCTATTATACAACCTGCCAGAGCCGCCGTCGTGGAATAGAACAAAAACTGCGACATGATCGATTTCCGTGTGTATCCCAAGGCTTTCAGCGTGCCTATTTCGGTACGCTTCTCTTCCACATGACGCGTCAGCGTAGTCAGGCATACCAACGCCGCTACAAGCATGAAGAACAGCGGGAATACCGCCCCTACTGCGTCTACTCGTGTGGTATCGTCTATAAGAGATGTGTAGCCTGGGTTATCTCTGCGTGTGAAGAAATACCACTCGCGATTATCCATATCATTGAGCTTCTCCTCTGCTTTATCAAGCTTTGCCTGAGCGTCATTAAGCTCCTGTTCTGCCTCGGCTTTCTTCTCTTCGAATTCTTTTCTGCTTTCGCTGAGCTTTTTTTCTCCCTCGGACTTCTGTTTTTCAAACTCGGCTTTGCCGTCTTCATAGAGCTTTTTTGCGTCATTAAGCTGCTTTTCGCTGTCCTTGAGCGTGGAATAGCCTTCTGCTTTTTGTGCAGCAAGCTCCGTCTGCCCCTGAGTCAATGCAGCTTGTGCCTGCGTTAACTGAGCCTGCGCTTCGTTGAGCTGTGCTTCGCCGTTAGCCTTTTGTTCGGCAAGCTCGGATTTTCCGCTGTCGATAAGCTCCTTTGCCTCATCAAGCTGTTCCTTTGCCTCATCAAGCTGTGCTTTCGGTTCGGCTGTCTGCTCTTCAAAAAGAGCCTTTGCGTCATCATATGCCTTTTTCTTATTATCGACCTCGGTCTGAGCATCGTTTAGACGTTTTGTATATCGGTCGAGAGATCTCTGTGTTGTTTCTATTATGGTATTCCTTGCGGCGATCTCCAGCCTAATGATCGCCTGTCGGGATATGCTGTCGGTCTGTTCAAGCTCGATATTATAGTTGTCTATCTCGTCCTGTGATGAACGGATAACGGCATTACACCCTTCAATACGCTGTTCGCATTCGGGCTTTGTAAAATTCTCAAATAAGTTCAGTGCGTTTTCATATTCAAGCTTCAGCAGCTCTATTCCTGCCTTTGCGGGAATGGTCTGAGTGTTGAATTCGGCTAATCCTCTGTTATATTCCGCCAGTCCGCTGTTGTATTCTCTCTCTGCGGAATTAAGCTCTCTCTGAGCCTGCGCGATCTGAGTATTGAACTCATTTCTTGCGGCTTTGAGGTTTTCTTTTCCTGATTTCAGCTGTTGCCTTGCCGAATCTATCTGTGCCTGGGCTGAGGCTATGCCTTCGTTATACTCCTTCCACCCCTGAGCGAGCTGCTTTTCTCCGTCGTCTATCTGCTTTTTGGCATTATCGAGAGATTCTTTCCCTTCATTTATCTTATCGCCAAACTCCGTTTCGCCGTCTTTCAGCTTTTTCTCTGCGTCGGAGATCTCCTTTTCAGCCTTCTGCTTTTCCTCTTCAAATTCCTTTTTGGCGTCCTGAAGTTTCTTCCTTGCGTTATCAAGGTACTCGCTGTCGAAGTATTTCGCCCTCTCTTTTCCGAGGTTGGTGAACTGTGATTCAAGGGAATCAATCAAACCGTCATATTCTGCGCTGAGAGTCTGCATAGAGCCGTCGGAATAGTCTGTAAGGACATACACCTGGGTATATCTGTCGGACTTGAACTCGTCCTCGCTGATAATGCCGAACATATTTATCCTGCCGTTGCCTATGTCTGTATTTCCCCTGTCGAAGCTGACATAAACGGGTATCTGCGCAAATCCTACTATGGTAAACTCCGTACTCTCGAGAATATCCCCGACCTCGCTGTCGCCTGCCTTAGGCTGCAGCGTGAGCGTATCGCCTACAGCATAGCCTCCGTTTCCGAAAGTACTGCTTTCAAGGGTGATCTCGCCCTTCTTCTCAGGAAGTCTGCCTTCGTGGATAATAGGCTTGTTGACAGTATAGCCGTCTTCATTTTCCTTAATATCGGAGTACAAACGAATAACGCTGCCGTCGCCCTCGGAATTGATTATGACGTCGGTATAGTACGATGCTGCTGCAGTGCGCACATGAGGAAGCTTTTTTATCTCTTCAATATCCTTTTCTCCAAAGCCTACCGTTGACAGCAGACGTATATCCATAAGGCAGTTATCGAGATAGTATTCTTCTGCGGAAGCGTTCATTGAAGGCGCAGTGGCTTTAATGCCCGTAAAAAAGCCTACTCCAAGCGCTACGATTAGCATAATGGAGATGAATCTTGCCTTTGTTTTTGTGATGTCACGGAACACATTTTTCCACAATGACGGGGTCACGGGCGAACGCCTCCTTTCAGCTGATATTATTGTATATTATACCGTATATTCCGCATTTTCGCAAGACGGTATATAAAATATACGGTCAAAATGCTCTTGTATTTTTCACCGTAATAATGTACAATGATTAAGGAGACACTGATTAAATTGAGTGCCGAAGTTGCGCCGTCAGATTTTTAGGCAAATTGTGCGAAAAAGCCGCAGGAATACTGACGTATTTCAAG
>OMYH01000077.1 GCA_900315255.1 uncultured Eubacteriales bacterium
GAGTAAAATCAAATGCTATCGCATACACTTAAAAAATGTCAGATATACAATAAATGAGATGTGCGGCGATTAATGTTGTTTCTGATTATGTCGGGCGGAAATACCAGCGGGCGTTTGCCCGCCACTGCGTGACATCTTCTCCTCAAGGAGAAGACTATGTTATGCTTCTTCCCGAGAATTACATAACACAGCAAGATTCAGCACAACAGCCTTCTCCCTCGGTCGCCGCACGGCGACAGGCAGATTCCGTCTGACTTTATTGTTAACTATAGTCTTTTCCGCACATTATGTTTATTTCTTATCAACAATAATGAGGGGTCGCCGTTTGCCCGCCGACAAAATGTGGTTGATTATTACATCGGATATGTGTTACAATTAGAATGTAACAAAAAATTTGCAATATATGCATAGGAGTGACACGAATGGATAATAAGCGCTCATCGTATACACGGCCGTGGTTTTGGCTGATGATAATTTTGATTTTTTCTGTATTCTTTAAATTTGCTCCTAAGGACGAAAGCGTGCCCGCAGCAGCTTTGCCCGGAAGCGTTCCTCCTGCAGAGAAGATCGCCGATACCGCAGACGATACGGCAGTCACAGAACGATCTGCGGACGATACGGCAGTCACAGAACGATCTGCGGACGATACGGCAGTCACAGAACGATCTGCAGACGATACGTCAGACACCGAGGCTTCTGCTGTCGGAACATCGGTTGAAGTGGAAAAATTCCATTTTATCATTAACAAGACAACGAAGAAATATCACATTACGGAATGCTCGGGAGCAAAAAAGCTTGCCGAAACCAAACGTGAGGATACGGAAATCGAAGCAGGATCGCTCGAAGCTGCAAAGGAAATCATCGAAAAGGAAGGCTATGAATTATGCGGAATATGCGCAAAGCAGGTGAAGGAATGAACAGATATGACGTATGTATTTTTGATCTTGACGGTACTCTTATCGACAGCCTGGGCGACCTCGCCGACAGCTGCAACAGGGCGCTTAGGCTTCATGGTATGCCCGTGCACGATATAGATAAATACAGGTATTTTGTAGGCAGCGGAATAAAGAACCTTATCAGGCGAAGTCTTGCAGAGAAGGGCAGCGACGAGAAACTCGTCGATAGTGTGTTCTTAAGCTTTAATTCGATATATGAAGCAAACTGTCTGGTGCGGACAAAGCCGTACAGTAATATAAAACAAATGCTCATGCGTATAAAACAGCAGGGAGTAAAGGTCTGTGTTTTGTCAAACAAATCGGATGAGTTCTCAAAGATGATAACCGACAGGCTTTTTGACGAGGGTACGTTTGATATAGTATGGGGCAAGAAGCCTGATTATCCCATCAAGCCCGACCCGACCTCTCTGCACGCAATGCTTGATATGCTCTCGATGAGCCGTGAAAAGTGTCTTTACATAGGCGACAGCGACGTCGACTGTATTACTGCGCAAAATGCAGGAGTTGACTTCATGGGCGTGGAATGGGGATTCCGTGGAAGAGAAGAGCTTCTGTCTGCCGGGGCGAAGGTCATCGCTTCATCACCATGGGATATAGCAAAGGCGGTGTGCGGCGATGAATAAGATCAATTATCAGATACAACTTGACAAGGTGATAGCTTCTCTTGACGGGAAGGCGCCGACTCTGCTTTTGCACAGCTGCTGCGCTCCCTGCAGCAGCTATGTGATTGAATATCTGTCACAGTATTTTCATATCACGGTGTTCTATTACAATCCGAACATCTCCCCCGAGGCGGAGTACCGTTTCAGAAGCAGCGAGCAGAAGAGGCTTATCTCTGAAATGCCCGTTAAATACCCCGTGAAATTCATCGAAGAGGAGTACGACAGCAGGCAGTTCTTTGAAGCGGTGAAGGGTCTTGAAAAAGAACCCGAGGGCGGAAAACGCTGTGAGAAATGCTTTGAGCTGCGCCTGGAAAGAACAATACGTCTTGCTAAGGAAATGAACTTTGATTTTGTCACGACAACCCTCACCATAAGTCCGCTGAAGGACGCGCAGCTTTTAAACGAGATCGGCAAGAGATTGTCCTCGCAGCATAGTGTGAATTGGCTCGGCTCGGATTTCAAGAAGAAGGGCGGATATAAACGCTCAATCGAGCTGTCAAGGGAGTATGAGCTTTACCGCCAGAATTACTGCGGGTGCGTGTTTTCAAAGACAGCCTCCCTTGGCTCGGGTGATCAAGCGGAGCAGAATCGCCTTTAACTGCGTTGATTCGGATATTTGGCAAACGCAAAGCCTTCGGGCAGTGTTTGTGCGGTGTTGTCATAATAATTCCGTTAAAGAAAACCGTCCCGTTCTTAAACGAGCGGGACGATACATTTATTTGTATTGCGCATTCCGTTAAGTGTGAGGAGTGTTGGAAGATTCGGCTTAAGCTCAGATCACAAGGACGCCGTTGTCGTCTTTCATGACAATGTACAGCTGCTCTTCAAGACCCGTGTCGCAGTTGATATACACAAGGACTGTACGCTCTCCTGCCGTACATCTGAATTCGTAGGTAAGCACTTCGTTTTTGCCTGCCGTCGGGATCAGGGCAATACGGCTGCTCTGTATTTTCAGCTCGGGGCTTAGCTGTGATCTTGCCTGATCTTCGGTGAGTTTCGGCGTTGACAGCTCTCTTTTCGTGTGATTCATTATATATCCCGAGGCGCAGTAGCTTACGATCTCGCCCGTCTGCATACTTACCCCGACCTTGATAAGATCGCTGTAATAAATAATATCATTATCAGTATATGCAAAATTGATCGTGCATATATTGTGGTCGAAGGAATAGTAGCTCTGCGCAAACGTTTCGTGAGTCGTCCGAAGCAGCAGCTTCTGCGCTTCGACAAGCGCATCGTCAAACGACAGCGTTGTGTCGATCATGTCTGTGTAGTCGTTAAACAGCACGACATGACCGCCCTTTTGCGTTACGGTAATATAAATATTCTTTCCGGTAAAATTATAAGTTGGCAGGTTTCCTTCGGTATTGCCGCTGTATTCAAGTCCCACGCCTTTTCTGTGAATGAACTTTTCCGCTATGGTCTGCGCCTCTTCGGCTGTTATCGTCTGTTCGTTTTGTATGAGCTTCGGCTTTTGCTGCTCGATATGGTCGGAGAAAGGTCCGTCATAGATCATGGTGGGGTAGTCGGTGAAGCCCTCGTTCATCTCTCTGAAGCCGCCGTCAAGTGTCAGCTCGTCGGCTTTTTCCCCGATAGACGACAGATTGCCGCTGAGCGTTACGGGGGAACCAAGGCGCGCTGAGCCGTCGCCGTATGCTGCGGTGAGGTCGCCGATAGAAGAGTCAAGCTCGCAGGCGTACTTATAAAAAGATTTAAGATTATTCTTCTGTTCGTCTGTCAGCGGCTTGTTTTTGGCGATCTCCGAGAGCGCAAAGAAGGAGTAGTCGCCGACCTGCGCAAGATATTTCTGTATCGACAGAGATTGCTCGCCGCTTATCGGAACCTGGCTGAGAGCGTTTTTTGCGCCCTCGCTCATGGTCATCAGCTTGGCGAATATCGGTTGCTGCTGCGCAGGAGTGTTGGTGTATAGGCTTTTTTCGAGCGATGTCCTTATGTTGGAAACATAGTCGGACAGATTATTCAGCGCCAGCTGATATCGGTATTCGGAGCTGTCCGAATAGCGTGAGATCATCTTGTAGCCTCCCACGCCTGCCCCTGCAAGCAGCAAAGCGCCTGCGACGGAAAAAGAAATGATCCTTACCGTCACCCGTCTTGAATAAGATCTGTTCATAGATGTGTACCCCTTTCGGTATTATTCTATGAATAGTATGGGTAAGATAAGGAACATTTATACTCATATTCAGGAAAATTTAATGCGTATAGTAATATAATGCAAGTATACCGAATACAAATGCCGCCGCAAACAAAAGCAACCCGAAAATCCGTACCATATTTGTGGTTTTCTTTATTTTGTATTTGCGGTAGAAATTCTCAGGCGCAAACGGCATGATAATAACGGTAATGCCCAGCGCGACCAGGGTCAGCGACACTACTGTATTTCCCGGTACGGGCTTGAATACCGCCAGGATAAGACCTATCATTATAAGCGATATACATATAATATTGATTATGCCGAACAGCTTTTCTCCCTTGCGTCTTGCGTCGTAGAATTCCAATGCAAGCTTTTCACAGTCGGTGTCCCTGCAGTATTGCAAATGGTAGCTTTCAAGCTCCTTTGCACAGTATTCACATTGCTTCATATAAATCATCTCCGAATACATTGTAGCGTATTTTTGGCGATTCGTCAATAGAATATGTGTGTCGAAAAGATTAATACTGTCGGAAAAGTTTACAGAATGTTCTTTATCGGCAGTAAAAATTAAACAAAATTTTATAAATAGCGGTTGTAATTAAACCGGAAATAAGTTATAATAGATTTGCGAGCTGCTGATTTATTATTGATGAACTGAAAGGAAGGGTTGTTATCATGGTGGATAAGACAAGAGTTTTTTCGCTTTCCGATGGGGAGGAAGGCATCAAGGCGTCGCTTGCGGCTGTGTATGAGGCGCTCAAAGAAAAGGGTTACAATCCCGTAAATCAGATCGTAGGATATATAGTGTCGAAAGACCCTACATATATTACTACACATAAAAATGCAAGAAATATTATTAAGAAGATCGACAGAGATGATCTTCTCGAAATAATGGTTAAGTCATTTCTTGATGTGAACTGAGAGGAGAGATAACGATGTCGAAAGATGTACTGATGTATAAAGACAGGAGAGTCGTTCGTCAGGGCGACAAGATCATTTACGGCAATCTTACCGACAGCTATATTGCAGAAATAGATATTGTTTCAAAGAAAAAGGTCGGCGATACAGAAGTAGCAGATAAGGTAGACGTAACTCTTCTTCTGTCGGATATGACGCTTAGCAGAAGGAAGCGTACCGAAAAGACTTCAAAGAAAAACGGCCTTTACAGTGCGTTTGAGCTGGCAAGCGTGTGGCTTACAAGATACTGCAAATGATACCTGCGTGATCCGAAAGCAGTTCCCGAATGCGAAGGAGTGTTCGGGAGTTTTTTCTGAATTAAAGAAAGGAACGAGATCGTGTCAAAGCATATCAAGCGAAGCAAGATAATCCGTTCGTATGACGGACTTGACAGAGAAGAGAAAACAGGCGGACTTATGGCTATGAGAGTCGTGGTTATACTGCTGATAATTTCGTTCGTTGGATTCTGCACGGCTATGCTCGTCTATAATATCATCGACGAAAACAAAAGCTTATCGGGGAATGACGGCAGTCAGGTGAGGTACCATGCATATACCGAGGAAGAGGCGCAGGAGCTTATCCGATTTTACAATGCGTCTTATCCTCTGCCCGAGGGGTATGCTGCCGATATCGTGGAGCTTGGCGGTCAGATATATGTCAATCGCCTTGCGCTCGATGATCTGAAGGCAATGATAAGCGCCGCCCGTGAGGACGGAGTTGAGCTGACCGTTGTCAGGGGATATACAGACGAAGCGGAGTGCGAGAGGATATTCTCGTCTGTCAGGGGAGAGTTTGAGCGTCAGGGGGCAACACAGGCGCAGGCGGAGAGTATGGCAAGGGAGATCTTCCCGTCTGCCAATATGAACGAGTACCGCACGGGGCTGCTGATCAAGCTAAGCGATGACGACAGCTATGCCTTTTCAAAGTCGAAGGCGTATCAGTGGATTTACAGGAACGGTATCTCATATGGGTTCATCAACCGTTATACAGGCGATAAGAAGGATATCACGGGTCTTGAAGAGGATCTCACCGTGTACCGCTATGTCGGCGTAGACAATGCGGAGAAGATGAGAAGCTATGGTATGTGTCTTGAAGAATATTACGATTATTGTTCCTTTAGATGACAATTTTTTAATATTTGCAGAGATATTGAAAAAAAGACTTGATTTTTTTCCGGAATAGTGTTATAATTCTAATGTTACTTATGGAATGTCGAAAGAGGTGAAAAGTAATGAAGCAGAATACTCATCCGAACTATGAGCAGACAACTATTACTTGTGCTTGCGGTAACGTAATCGAAACAGGTTCAACAAAGAAGAATATCCGTGTAGAAATTTGTTCAAAGTGTCATCCGTTCTTTACAGGTAAGCAGAAGCTCGTTGATACAGGCGGACGTGCAGACAAGTTCTATAAGCGTTACGGTATGACAAAGAAGTAATTTCTTAGTATCAATAACAGTGAAATCACAATAACCGCCGAAGGATGATCCTTGGCGGTTGTTTTTCTATATTAAAGGAGAAGCTTATGAGCGAATACCTTACGGTAAAGGAAAATGCGTCTGATGAATTTATCGAGAAGCGGTCACGCTTTATCGGTTATTGCAGACCCGTGAAAACACAGGACGAGGCTGTAGAATTCATTAATCAAATACGTTCAAAGCACTGGGACGCCACGCATAATGTGTATGCCTATATTTTATCCGACGGTCAGATCATGCGATACAGTGATGACGGAGAGCCGCAGGGTACGGCAGGAGTTCCCGTTCTGGAGGTAATGAAGAAGTCGGGTATAGTGGACGCTGTTGTCGTGGTGACTCGTTATTTCGGGGGAATAATGCTCGGAGCAGGCGGACTTGTGCGGGCATATTCCCACGGAGCGTCGATAGCGATCGCTGCCGCAGGTATCATAAAAATGCAGCTTTGCTGTGAGTGTTCTGTCAGCTGTTCTTACGGCAGATACGGCAAGGTGTCTTCGCTTATTCCCGAAATGGGCGGAGTGATAGACGACTCGGTTTTCGGGCAGGATGTGGATATACTGTTCCATATCCCCGAGGAAGCTCTCAAAAAGCTCAACAAAGAGCTTGCGGACGCTACAAGCGGAGAGGTGCAGGCGGCTTCCGACAGTGCGAGATACTATGAGGTGTGAGTAAAAATACTGACGGAAAAGCAGGACGCCGAAACGTCCTGCCGTGTGGGGTTTATTCTGCTGTGGGTGGCATATCGTCAATAGTGTAGGGATTGTCATTCTCTTCGTCTGCAGCGGTGTAGTTGTCAACAGATTTTTCTGCAAAGTATTCGAGCCGCTCTGACATACCCGAGGAGTGATCGTGAATTGAAGCCTGTGCGATCGAACCATCGGACAGCACCGTGTATACTTCATAGGTGTCGGCGCCGAGGTTTATGATCCCGTCTTTTGTGCCGTCTTCCTCGTCCGCAGCGAGCGTCATTGATTGTCTGCCGCAATCCGTCGTCATAATAAGCGATGTCTGACCGGAGTAGGAGTCTTCTTCTATTACTGCGAATGATCTGTCAATATCGGTGTAAAGATTGAGCGTCGGTTCGGGTTCGTCGGAGGCGATGATGTATTCGCCGTTGTATGTTACATACATAGTGGTGTTTTTATCGACAGGCTCTGTATGTGTAACATATATCCATGCCTCCTTGTCATCGACCTCGAATCTCCAGGAAACCGTGTCTTCGTTCCAGTCGTGGAAGTATGCGTCTTTTTCCTCACCGTTGAAGATGATCTTGACTGTTTCCTCCTGCTCGTAGGGACCCTTGTTTGCGTTTGCAACGACCATACCTCCTGCGATAAGCAGAACTGCAGCGGCTGCTATATAAATGATCTTTCTCATGCTGATAACCTTACCTTTCTTTGAAGTGTCTGTGTTTTTCTCGTCCTTCATTTCAATAACTTTTCTTCTGATCTCATCGGATGCATGAATTGATTCGATCGCCTCGGTGTAAAGTTCCTTAATTCTCTTATCTTCTTTTTTCATGGCTCATGCCTCCTTCAGTATGCTTCTGAGCTTGTTTCTTGCTCTCATCAGTCTGATCTGTACATTCGATTCGGAGATACCGAGTATCCCGGATATTTCTTTCACGTCATACCCCTCATAGTAATATAGATGTATGATCGTGCTGTAATTCTTTGGCAGCTTCATGACTGCTGCAAGAAGCTCTTCCGATTCGCTGCTTATATCGGTGTAAGAAGGTTCTGTCGGCATATCTTCGAGAGATGTTTTGTTTCTGTGCCAGAATGAACTGTGGTTATTCTTACATTCGTTGATCGCACATCTGATAAGCCAGCGTTTTATATGTTCGTCATCGGAGAACTGTGTGTCGGCTGTCATCAGCTTCATGAACACGTTTTGTACGGCGTCCTCTGCGTCCTCCTTGTTTTTGCAATAGCTGTAAGCGGCCCGATAGACTGTATCTATGTATTTCTCCGCAGTCCTTGTGTATTCTCCCGAGTCCATACACAGCCTCCTCTCTTTTTCTCTTTGAAAGTCCTTTCATATAATAAACAATTCACAAGGACAAAATATTACACCTTTAAAAAATATTTTTAAAAATTTTGTAACTATTCAGAACCACTATCCACAACTTAAGCACAAAAAATAATGTACAAAACATGCTGTTAAACATTGTTTAAAATATCACTTGACAAATTGAAATCGCCACAAAAATTG
>OMYH01000050.1 GCA_900315255.1 uncultured Eubacteriales bacterium
TCTCCGAAGCGTATCCGCTTTCGTTTCAGCGACTTATTTATTATATCATCTCTTATCTGCTTTGTCAAGAACTTTTTTAATATTTTTTAAAACTTTTTTGCGGACGGCGTCCGCTCACATAGCAAATTCGCAGTTTGATCGACATCTCGCTTCGAACCTTCATCAGTTCTTGATCGCTTTAGTCAAAAATTCAACAGAAGAATCTGACGAATTCCTGAGATGATACTCTCACGATAATTTTCAAAAAATCCACATTTTATCGGGTTTTTTTCGATTTTTACCGCTGCCCTCTTCAAGAGCGCTTATCTATAATATCACGCTTTTTCTCTTTTGTCAACACTTTTTTTATTTTTCCCGTCAGCTAAACGGGCTGCAACTGTTACTCATCTGAATTAAGGAGACACTGATTAAATTGAGTGCCGAAGTTGCGCCGTCAGATTTTTAGGCAAATTGTGCGAAAAATCCGCAGGAATACTGACGTATTTCAAGGGTGATTTAATAAGTGGTTCCTTAATATTATCCCTGCTGTAAGCTCGTAAGGCTCATTGCCGATGTCTTTCATAAAATTCGGCTCAACATTACGGTATTATTATACATAATAAAATCGCTTGTATTTGTGTTCATAAAGCGTCGTTGATTCGAAGGCAGTATTCATAATATGACATACCGCTCTGTTCACTGACTAAAAACGCAGTGTTCACCTTTTACCCACGAACCTTATTCATATATAATGTGCGCTCCGTCAAACTGTCGCCGACAGTACATCGGCCGATTTTCACCACAGCAAGAGATTAAGAATTGTAACACATTGGTCAACAATAAGCCCTTTAATATCCCTTCCGGCTTCCGCTGCATTCGGAAAGGTGATCCTTTAATCAGAAACACAAAAGCTTATTTTTCCTTTCAATTACAATATGAAATTGTTTTTTTCTTCTTTACGAATTACAAGTTTACAATCGAAAACGAAATAGTTAAAAGAATGTAATTTTATTGGATTTTCTGTAATTTTTACCCCAATTTTGCTACAAACATTAATATTTTGCTTCAATAACACAAATTTTATTAAATTTTAGTAGAGTATTGACAAAGCGATTATTACAGTTAGTTATATTGTTTTCCCAACATTCAACAGGGTTTTCCACAAGTTGAAATCTGTCGAAGTTTATCAACAGTTACAATTTTGTAATTATTCAAGCTGAATCGGAACTTTTTTTTCGGTTATCCACTCTTTCAACATACTTTTCCACATTCATAACATTCTTATTCACTTTACTATTCGTAATATTGTGGACAAACCGCCGAGTTTTCCACATGATACTGACATTCTGCTTTACTGACATTATTTTTATTGGATTTTTTTATTTTACTATCTCGCAAACGTATACATGATTCATTTTCAGCCTAAAATAATACTACAAATACTACAAAACGGTTACAAAGGAGATTGATTATGATAAAAGCTGTGAGCCGCCAGATTTTAGAGGTTAACCATACCGATAACAAGTATTTTGAAAAGGCCTGGCTTGTTATAAATCCCGAGTATTCCTCGGTCGGCGCTAATGAGATTGAAAGAGAAGCGGGATTTTATCTTTCCTCAATTCGTCCGCCGTATAATCTGACCAACAAAAAGGTTCCTGTCCGCTCTTTGGTGAATTCTGTTCTATCTGCTCTTGCAGGCTGCATTCTGACTTTCTGCAGCTTTTACTACGGCTTGTTTCAATGATATGTTTTCATTGAAACAAAAATGCCTCGGAATTTCTCCGAGGCTTTAACTTCTGATTTATTTATTTTATAACCGGGACGATAGGCGACATTATCATTGCTGTTATTTTGACCGCTAATATCGCAATAATTATTCCCAGCAGTATTCCGCATACCACATCGGTCAAATAGTGAGCCTGTAGATAAAACCGCGAAAACGAAATTCCCAATGCGATGAGGAACATAAACACTGTTACCCATGTTCCGCAGAGAAAAAGCGATACCGTACACATAGCAAACGATGTAGCCGAATGACTCGACGGGAATGAATAGAACTTCGGCATTTTCCTTAAAATAAGGTTTTCTTCATCAAGCTTATGACACGGTCTTACTCTTGCTACTATTCTTTTTATTATTATCTCGGCAAAAAGCCAGCTGACCGCCAATGCGGAAAAAAACGAAACGCCTATATACAGCGATCGCTTGAAATACAGTATGATCGCAAGCACCAAAAACCACACCTTGCCCTGATCGCCCATAAAAGTCATAGCAAGCATTATTTTGTTTAATACAGGGTTGTGCAGCTTGGATACGGAATTAATAAGATTATCATCAACAGCCTTTATCTTTTCCAGCATAATTATCACCACTCTAATCTGAAAGGCTAACCCGTTTGTGTTGTTAATTATAACACATATGCCGAAATAAAACAAGGATTTGATAAATAATCTTATTGTAAATTTTACTTAGTATTTACAAAATGCACCAGATGGGCTATTCCGCTGATACTTTCGCCCTGCTGTACAATAGTTGGGGACATCAAAGCTCCCGTTGCTATAAACAGTATATTATTAAACCTGCGGGCAAGCATATTCTTATACAAATATGAACATAACACACTTGCGCTGCAGCCACAGCCCGAACCGCCTGCGTGTACGTCCTGTTCGTCAAGGTCGAAGATCATAAGTCCGCAGTCCTTATGGTTATCTTTGATATTTATTTTTTCTTTATTCAAAAGCTCGTATAACAGCTCTGTTCCAACCAGACCGAGATCTCCAGTTACTATCAGATCATAATCCGACGCTGTTGTGTTTGTATCGGTCAGAAACCTGTATATTGTGTCGGCTGCAGCTCCTGCCATAGCAGCGCCCATATTATTGGCGTCCTTGATCCCAAGGTCGATGATCTTTCCGGTACATATATGCTCAACGGCTGTCTGATCGGTATAATTTGTGATATTCTGTATGCGATCGGGGGTTCTGACTGTTCCGTTCTCCGCACCCGCTATTAACATACAGCCCGAGCCTGTGACTGTCCACTGCGCTGTCGGAGTTCTCTGACCGCCGTATTGCAAAGGAAGACGAAACTGTCTTTCAGCCGAACAAAAGTGCGACGACGTGACCGCTGCGCATATATCGGCTGCTCCGCTTTCGACAAATACACTTGCGCAGGCTATAGTCTGCGCCATAGTCGAACACGCTCCGTACTGCCCAAGAAAAGGTATGCCAAAGTCACGCAGACCGCAGCTTGATGATACGCACTGGTTGAGCAGATCGCCCGCAAATGCATAGTCAATGTCCTCACTTTTTACTCCCGATTTCTCCGCGGCAAAGGTCAGGGCTTCTTTCTGAAACATCGCTTCTGCTTTTTCCCATGTTTCGCCGCCCATGGTCGTGTCTGTCACTGTTTTGTCAAACCACTGCGCAAGAGGACCTTCACTCTCCTTTTTGCCGACTACCGCCGCTGCGCTTATAATACGCGGCTTTTCGGTAAATTCGATCGTATGTTTTCCTATTCTCTTTATCAAAATACATTCCTCCCTTTTTCGTTATTATTATGCGTGTTTCATAAATAATACTTGGAAGTTTTTTGATACCGCATTCATTGTACCTATATCACTCATAATTTAACGGAATCGGGATATACTATCTTTAATCTAAAAAAGAAAGGGTGTTATTATGTCAACACAGGTTATCAATGATGATACTATCAAGCTTCTGCGTGAATGCAACGCAGGAATTAAAATGGGCATCACGTCTATTGACGAGGTACTCGACAATGTTAAGAACGGTGAGTTCAAGGATATTCTCATTCGCTGCAAGGGACAGCATGAGGAACTCGGCAGCGAGACCCGCAATATTCTCAATGATTATCACGACAGCGGAAAAGACCCGAACCCGATCGCAGAGGGTATGTCGTGGATCAAGACAAACTTCAGACTTGCGGTAGATGACTCCGATTCCGTCATCGCAGACCTTATCACAGACGGCTGCAACATGGGTGTGAAATCGCTCAGACGTTACCTTAACGAATATGAGGGCGCAGAGGAAAAGGTCAAGGACCTTACAAACAGACTCATCCGCATTGAAGAGGACGCAGCAAACGATATCAAAAGATTTTTGTAAACGCAGCGCCTTCAAGCGGTTTTCCACATTGTGTTGATAACTTTTCCACGTTGTAATACTGTGTTTTTATTTCCACAGCAATAAATCAACAATTTCACTATAAATGTTGATAACTCAGTGGAATATGTTAACTTCTATCATTCGTTTATTTAAGAGTAACAAAAAGAATTAATCAAAACAACAAAATTCTCTAATGAATTACAAGATTTGTAAATATAGTTACACTTCTGTAATTATATCGTATGTTAAAAACAATTCTTGTAATCGTTCAAAAAAAGAGTTTTCAAATCGTTAAGCTTAACACCGATGTTAAAAACAATGTGATTTATCAACATCAATGAACTGCTTATAAAAAAAGTCCGAGGAAAAAACCTCCTCGGACTGAATTTTTGTTTTTTACGGTAAAACAAAGCCTATTTTCTTCATAGCCTTGCTGAGTGTTCTCTGCGAAAATCTCTGAGCGAATTCGGCTGCCTTAGCATAGCACTCCTGCATATAAGTCTTATCGGCGATATACTGCTCGTATTTTTCTCTTACGGGACGAAGCTCCTCTATTACGGCTTCGCCGACCGCAGTCTTGAAATCGCCGTAGCCCTTGCCCGAGAACTCCTGTTCTATCTGCTCATAGCTTCTGCCTGTAATGCACGAATAGATTCCCATGAGATTATTTATACCGTCCTTACCCTCGGCGTATCTTACGCAGGCCTCGCTGTCGGTCACGGCGCGCTTGAATTTCTTCATAATGACCTCGGGCGGATCCATAAGCGTAACGCACGCATTGACATTCTCGTCTGATTTACTCATCTTCTTAGTCGGATCCTGCAGCGACATAACTCTTGCGCCGCTTGTAGGGATATACGGATCGGGTACTTTGAATACATTGCCGTAGATACCGTTGAACCTCTCTGCGATATTCCTTGCAATCTCCAAATGCTGCTTCTGATCCGCTCCGACAGGAACCATATCCGCCTGATAAAGCAGAATATCAGCCGCCATCAGCGTCGGATATGTAAACAAGCCCGCATTGACGTTATCGGCGTGTTTTGCGGATTTATCCTTGAACTGCGTCATGCGTGACAGTTCGCCGAACTGAGTATAGCAGTTAAGCACCCATGCAAGCTGGGCGTGCGTGTTGACATGGCTCTGTATAAAAAACGGACTTTTCTCAGGGTCTATTCCGCAGGCAAGTATCGACGCATAAGCGTCAAGAATATTCTTGCGGAACTTAGCAGGCTCTTGTCGTACCGTAATGGTATGCAGGTCTGCCAAAGCATAGATACAATTGAATTCGTCCTGCATATTGACCCAGTTTTTGACTGCGCCGAGGTAATTTCCCAGTGTAATAGTACCGGATGGCTGTATCGCACTGAATACGATCTTCTTCTTTTCGGTTTGCTGTTCCATGTGTTTGTTCCTTTCATTTAAAAAGCCTAAAGCTCTTTCAGCTCAAAGCTCAAAGATAATAGTTCAAAGCATGATCGGGATCTTTAGAATTGGTGATTTTGGAGTTAGATTCTTAACTCCAAATAATTAAGGAACCACTGATCAAAGCTCCTTAGCCATTTCGCCAAGTATCTCTATGCCCTTTTTAAGCTGTTCGTCGGTGGGAGTAGAGAAGTTTATTCTGAACGAATGCGTTTCGTCGGTCGGGTTTGCCATGAATGCCGTGCCCGGTACTACGCAGACCTTATTCTGTACTGCCTTCATGCAGAATTCTGCCGTATCCACATTCTTCGGCAGATCGCACCAGATGAACAGACCGCCGTCGATCTTATGATAAGTTATCTTCGGAGCAAGGTGCTTGTCAAGCAGCTCCATAGCATACTCTGCCTTTTTCTTATATATAGAACGCAGCCTTGCAAGATGCGCATCAAAGTCATACTCTGTAATGAATCTGTGGCAAACGATCTGTGACCATATATTTGTATGTACGTCCTGACCCTGCTTGCAGACTACCATCTTCTGAACAATCGGCTTCGGCGCAATGGTGTATCCCACACGCATACCGGGAGAGATCACCTTTGAAAAGCTGCCTGCATAGATAACGATACCGTCCGTGTCAAAGGACTTTATATTCGGAAGGAACTCTCCTCTGAAACGCAGATCGCCGTACGGGTTATCCTCTATAATAAGCACGCCGTACTTCTTTGCAAGCTCATAGACTGCCTGACGCTTTTCAAGACTCATGGTAACGCCCGAGGGATTCTGGAAATTCGGGATAGTATAGATAAACTTTGCTCTCGGCTCGTTTTTCAGCGTCTGCTCAAGCTCTTCGACGTTCATTCCGTCACTCTCAACGGTAACGCCTGCAAGACGCGCATTATACGAGCGGAATGTGTTAAGCGAGCCAATGAAAGAGGGGTTCTCGCAGATCACAACATCACCCTCGTTGAGAATAGCCTTTGAAGCAAGATCCATGATCTGCTGCGCGCCGGAGGTGATGAGGATATCATCGCTGTCAGAACCGGTGTTGTGCTTTGTTTTCATATAGTCGGTCAGGAACTCACGCAGCGGTGTGTAGCCCTCGGTAATGCTGTACTGAAGAGCAGCGATCGGTGTTTCAGCCATCAGCTTAGCAGATATTTCGGCTATCTCCTTTGCGGGGAAAGCCTCGGGAGAGGGGTTGCCTGCGGAAAGCGAAACAACGGTCGGATCAGCTGCATACTTGAATATCTCTCTTATTGCAGAGGGTTTCAGACTCTGCACTCTGTCGGAAAAAATGTACTCCATATAGATCGTCCTTTTTTGTAAAATTTTTCAAACTATATTATAGCACAAACACAGATGTTAATCAAGAAAAATTCGTTTCTTTTATGTGGCAGCGGTTATTGTGAGATATCTTTCGCCGATGTTCCGCAGAAATGCATTTTTTGCATCTTACCGTGGATTTATGCATCTTACCCCCTGACGTATTGAAAATAATATAATATTTGATATACTGTAATTACAACAAAACAGAAAGGTAGATCGATTATGAGTATGGCATTCTTTATTATCTTTATAGTTATTGAAATAGTACAGGTTGTACTGACATTCACAAAAGCTCGCGAAAAAGCCGCATGGCTTAAAACAAGAGCAATAGTCCGACTGATCGAAGCACTCACTCTGCTTTGCATTATCGTTGTCCCCTCGACGCATATGAAGTGGCGTTTTGCCGTATGCATGGCGGTCCTGATCATACGTCTGCTTGTCGCAGGGATCTCCTGGCTTGTAAGACGCAATAAGGCAACAGGTCTGAAGAGCAGAGCGCTCGCAGTTTTAAGCTGCATATTCTCGGTAATTATCGTTACTCTGTCGCTTGCTCCCGCATTTATCTTCACAAACTACAACGGACTTCCCACAACGGGCGAGTTTGACGTGAAGCAGGCCGACGCTATTCTTGTTGACGAAAGCCGTGAAGATCCTTTTGAAGCCGACGGTTCATTCCGTGAAGTACCCGTACATTTCTTCTACCCCGATACCGATAACGGTACATATCCGCTGATCGTGTTCTCACACGGCGCATTCGGATATTATCAGAGCAACTTCTCAACATACGAAGAGCTTGCAAGCAACGGCTATGTAGTAGCAGCGCTTGACCACCCGCATCACTCCTTCTTCACCACAGATACGCAGGGCAGCACTATCCTTGTTGATCAGAAATTTATCGAAGATGTAATGATGATTAGCGAAAGCACCGACTATATAGCAAGCGAAGATATCCTTGATCTGTCAAAAGAATGGATCGGATTAAGAACAGCGGACGAAAACTTTGTACTTGACACCATTATTGCCGCAAAGAATAACAAAACTCTCGACAAAGCATGGTTTACCGAAAATGCAGATACGATCCTCAACGTTCTTAACGTGACAGATACCGAAAAGATAGGTCTGATCGGTCACTCTCTCGGGGGAGCCGCAAGCGTTGAAACAGGCAGAGAGCGCAGCGATATTGACGCCGTGATTGATCTTGACGGAACAATGTTAGGTGAAAGAACAGCAATCAAGGACAACAGATACATATATAACGATGAGCCTTATCCCGTACCCGTGCTTGATTTTACAAAGGAACAGGATTATAATGGAAGAGAACAGTATAAGAACGAATCCGGTTCTCCATATGTGAACGAATATATGATCGAAAATGCAAAGGACGGAAAGACAGTTGTTTTCAACAGCTGCGAGCATATGGACTTTACTGATCTTCCGCTTATCTCCCCCGCGCTTGCTTCCATGCTCGGCAGCTCCGCCGATGACAGTGAGGCTTTTATGATGAAGGTGAACGGTGTCGTTCTTAACTGGTTCGACTATTATCTGAAAGGCGAAGGAACGCTTGACATTCAGGCGTATTATTAAAATGCAGACTAAGATCACCAAAATACCTCATGACAAACCCGAATTGATAGAAATACAGTGCCACAGCGTAAGCGACGAGGTTCGTGAGATCGTTGCCTTTGTCAAATCAAGACAGGGCAGGGTCTCGGGCATGGCAGACGATAAAATGTATGAGATAGCCGTAGTCGATATTTCTTACATCGAAGCGGTTGACAACAAGATCTTTATCTATACCGATAAAGACGTATACGAATCACGGCAAAAGCTTTATGAGCTTGAAGACATACTAAAGAAAAAGCATTTTTTAAGAATATCAAAATCAATGCTGCTCAATCTTATGAAGGTTGACGCGATCACGCCTGCCTTGAACAGCAAGTTTACAGCAGTATTGTTCTCGGGCGAACAGGTGGTTATCTCGAGGAAATATGTCCCCGATCTGAAAAAAGCATTGAAAGGAGAGATCGTAAAATGACATTCAAAGAATTTATTCTCTCGCGTGTACAGGTATTCTTTGTTTTGGTAACGCTTATCCTTTTCGGAAGCGCTGTTCTCGGAGAGATATATGCGCCCGAACAGGAGCTTCGATATTATCATATGTTCAGTCCGATCCTTTTAGCCGGAGCGTGTGTTCTGCCCACCTGTGTTACATACTTCAAAAAAGAACCCACCCCCCTGCAATATATACTCCGGCAGGCGCTGGAGCTTGCTATAATTGAAGTGATCGTCATGCTGCTTGTTTCACCGCCGCCGTCATACAGCGGAAGCGAAACTGTTTTCTATATTACTCTCGGAATAATGATACTGATCATTTATGTTCTCATTGAAATAATGACGTGGCTGCAAAAGTACAGGCAAGCGAAAAAGCTCACAGAACAGCTTAAAGTATTACGAGTAAAAGAGTAGAAGCCATACCCATTTTACAATGTCCTCGTTAAAGCGGGGACATTATTATTGTTTTATCCTTTTACAAAATCATGTTGACACAACAGCCCGAAAAATGTTAAAATTGACTAAAGGCAACACCGCAAGGCGACCTTTGTGCGGTATTGTCTTAAATTGATGAAATTAAAATAATAATTTACGGAGGAATTTATATGCCGGAATGGTTAAACGATTCCGTGTTTTATCAGGTATACCCACAGTCGTTCTGTGATTCAAACGGCGACGGTATAGGTGATATTCAGGGACTTATCTCTAAGCTTGACTACATAAAAGACCTGGGCTGCAATGCGATATGGCTCAATCCCGTGTATGATTCGCCCTTTATGGACGCAGGCTATGACGTACGCAATTATTTTAAAATCGCCCCTCGCTACGGCACAAACGACGACGCAAAGCAGCTGTTTGAAGAGGCTCACAAGCGTGACATGAAGCTGCTGATGGATCTTGTTCCCGGGCATACGTCCGATACAAACGAGTGGTTCACTCAAAGCAAGCAGCCGCAAAAGAACGACCTCTCCAACCGCTACATCTGGACAGACAGCGTCTGGGAAGCTCCGCCGCAATACAGGCTTCAATGCGGCATCACAGACCGTGACGGAAATTATCTCGTGAACTACTTCTCCTCACAGCCTGCGCTCAACTACGGGTTCTATGAGGTGACCCACCCGAACTGGCAGCTGCCCGTCAATCACCCTGACTGTCTGCGTACCGTTGAGGCGATAAAGAGCGTTATGCGGTTCTGGCTCGACATGGGCTGCGACGGTTTCCGTGTTGATATGGCGGATTCTCTTGTGAAGAACGATGAAGAGAAGATCGCCACCGCCGCTATATGGGCAGGCATCCGTGAGATGATGGATAAGGACTACCCCGAATGCGCCCTTGTGTCCGAATGGTGCCACCCCATAAGAGCGATCAACAAAGCAGGCTTCCATGCGGATTTCTACCTCGATCACAGAGGAAACGGCTACTCCACCGCATTCAGGTATTACAACTACGAAACCGGCGAAAACGAAAGCTATTTCAGCAAGCAGAGCAAGGGCGATATTATGACCCTCGTAAACGAGCTTACCGAAAACTACAAGGCAACAAAGGACAACGGCTACATCAGCTTTGTTACCTGCAACCACGACAACGCAAGAATGACTGCGTGGTATGACGAGCGTGAGCTTAAAATAAACTACTGCACAATCTTTACGCTGCCGGGTGTGCCGTTCCTCTATTACGGCGATGAGATCGGAATGAGATATATGTCGGAGCTTACAAGCAAAGAGGGCGGATTCAGCCGCACGGGTTCACGAACACCTATGCAGTGGAACAGCGGCAGGAACAAGGGATTTTCAAGCGCCGATGAGGATAAGCTGTACCTGCCCGTGGATAACAGAGAAAATGCCCCGACAGTCGAAGCGCAAATGGCAGACGCAGATTCCCTTTACAATACTGTCAAAAATATTATTCGTATACGAAAAGCAAACAAAGACCTCTGCGGCAACGGTGATTTTGAGATCATATTTGCACAGAAGAATACTTATCCCTTTATTTTCCGCAGAGGTTCTTTTATTATCGCTGTTAATCCATCGGTAAAGGAAGTCAGCGCTCCGTTCGACTATGACGTAAAAGAAACGGTATATTCGATAGGCGAAACAGAATTCGCCGACGGCAATATTATCATGGGCGGTCAAAGCTACTGCCTGATGAAGATATAAGAGGTAACTAAAATGAGAGAAGATATCACCACCATTCCTATTAACGATGTGTTTGAACCCCGTGACGGCTGTCCTCTATGCCGAATGAGAGATATGCTTGAAGAACGCTCGACCGTATACATTACAGGCGCTGCGATGATGGAACCCGACGTCAGGATAAAGACTAACGAGAAGGGCTTTTGCTTCAAGCATTTCGGTATGATGCTGAAATGCGGAACCAGGCTTTCAAATGCGCTTATACTGGAGAGTCACCTTGATAAGATAAAAAACGAGCTTCTGCCCAAGAACGTCAAGGGAAAGCCCGACAAGAAGAAGATAGCGGCAATTCAGGCATTGGAGAAAAGCTGCTTTGTTTGCGAACAGGTGGAGTGGGGCATGGCGCATATGTTTCAGACTATATTCAGCAGCTATGCCACAGACCCCGATTTCAAACGCTTGTACAATGACCAGCAGTTCATCTGCATGGAGCATTTCACAGATCTGATAACAGCAGCGTCCGCAAGAGGCATACCGTCAAAGATACTGCCCGAATTCTACAGCGATACGTCAAGGCTGGCAGGCGGCTATCTTGAGGTACTCAAGGACGATATCACTCATTTCTGCTCTATGTACGATTACCGAAGAAAGGGGCAGGATTGGGGAAATTCAAAGGACGCAATAGAACGCTCGATAGAATTTCTTACATCTGAGAGAATCGCTAAGCCGGAGCAGGAGTAATTATGATAATAGAGAATATAACTGATTTTGATACCGAGCAGACGCTTGACTGTGGTCAGGCGTTTCGCTGGGTAAAACAGGACGACGGCACGTTCAAGGGCATAGCAGGCGGCAAAGCAGTAACTATCGGCATTGACGGTGACAAGATTATTATTGACGGAGCAGACGAGGGCGACGAACAGTTTTGGCGTCATTATCTTGATCTTGACCTCGATTACGGCAGTATCAGGAAATCGCTGTCGCAAATGCATCCGATACTGAATGAAGCTGCGCAATTTGCCCCCGGTATCAGAATACTGAATCAGGACCCGTGGGAGGCTCTGTGCTCGTTTATTATCTCACAGAACAACAATATCCCCCGAATCAAGGGGATAGTTGAAAGGTTATGTCAATCATTCGGCGATGAAATATCGGAGGGGTGTTATTCTTTTCCGACCGCCGACAGAATAGCCGCTCTTGAACCCGAGGAGCTGCAGCCGATAAGGGCAGGCTTTCGGGCGAGGTATATCATTGACGGTGCAAGGAAGGTCGCAGACGGGCAAACAGACCTTGAAAGAATACGCAATATGGAGATAAACGCTGCTCGCAGTGAGCTTATGAAGATAACAGGAGTCGGCATAAAGGTAGCTGACTGCACTTTGCTTTACGGTCTGCACAGGCTGGATTGTTTTCCGCTTGACGTATGGATGAAGCGTGCAATGGGGACTCTTTTTCCCGATATACAGCCCGAGTATTTCGGAGAATACGCAGGGATCGCCCAGCAGTACATATTCCATTACAGCCGTATGCACCCGGAGCTTTTTTTGAATGAGGAATGATTTCTCACAAAAGCCTTCTGTCGCCGCACGGCGACGGGCGAGTTCCGTCAAGCTTTATTGTTAACAATAGACCTTTCCGCACATTAGCCTTCTCCCTCGGGAGAAGGTGGCGGCTTTAGCCGTCGGATGAGGGGGTCGGCGCACGGCGACGGGTAAGTTCCGTCTGACTTTATTGTTACCGATAGTCTTTTCCGCACAATAAGTTTATTTCTTATCAGGAATCATGAAGGAGGTCGCCGCACGGCAACAATAGGAGGAAAATCAAATGCTAACGCATACACCTCATCTGTCACTGCGTGACATCTTCTCCTCAAGGAGAAGACTATGTTATGCTTCTTTCCGAGAATTCATAACACAGCATGATTCCGCACAACAGCCTTCTCCCTCGGGAGAAGGTGGCGGCTTTAGCCGTCGGATGAGGGGGTCGGCGGTCGGCGAGCGCCGACGGGCAAGTTCCGTCAGGCTTTATTGTTAACATTAGACCTTTCCGCATAATAAGTTTATTTCTTATCGGGAATCATGAGGGGGTCGGCAAGCAACAACAGAAATAATGTAATAAAATGCTAACGCATACACTTAAAAAATGTCAGATATACAATAAATGAGATGTGCGGCGATTAATGTTGTTTCTGA
>OMYH01000064.1 GCA_900315255.1 uncultured Eubacteriales bacterium
AATGATACCGACGACAAAAAGACCGATACAACCAATAACTCTGCTGCCGTAGTTTACTCCGCTGTAGTTCAGCAGTCGGGCGGCGGTACGGCAGAACCTCTAAAGACAGGTGACAGCAGAAATGTTGCTGCATTTGCTTTGGTAATGCTTGCTGCAATGGCAGTTGTTGTGTTTACTTCATGCAGACGTAAAGAAGATTGATCCTAAAATGCACACATAGAACCACCCCTCGGAGAGAAATCTTCGGGGGGACATTTTTTTAAAGCTTTTTATAAAATGTATTGATATAATATGTGTCAATATGATAAAATGAAATGGAAATATGCCGTTTATTTTGATCAATAAAAAGGGTGATATAATTGAAAAAAGTATGGAAACTTACTTTGGGAGGATTACATCAGAAAATATTCAATATATTGTTGATTTTTTTGCTTGTACTTATCGTATTCGCTTCGACTGTATCGATATTTCAGGCAAATCTGCTCAATAAAACAGTAACAGAGACAAATAAAGAACAGGAACGATCTATCGAAAATATCTCGGGAACTACTATGCAGGCTGTTCTTGAAACCTCAATGACTAAAAGTAATGCCATGCAGGCTTACATTGCGGATGAAATGTTTTCGGATATAAAGAGTGATGTTCTGACATTACAGTCGCTTGCAGAAAGTATATTTGAAAATCAAAGTATTTACGATGCATATCCCATTTCAACTCCCAATGTGACAGCCGATGGCAATTTCACAGCACAGGTGCTTTATGAACAGGGAGTTGATTACACAAAATCAGAATATCTTGGATTGGCAGCGAACATGAGTGAAACCATGATTGCGCTTTGTGATAGCTCGGATTATCTAAATAATTGTTTTTTTGGTCTTGCAGACGGCACTCACATTTGTGTGGATCGTTTCCCTTCAAATAAGTATGATGCCGACGGTAATCTGCTGCCATTCGCAGTTCGTGAGCGTCCGTGGTATAAGGGGGCTGTCGGAAAAGGTGATGTTTATTTCAGCGGGATAGAGATCGATACTTATACAGATAAGATCGGGATAGAATGCTCTGCACCCGTGTATGTAAACGACAGGCTGATTGGAGTTGTGGGAGCCGATCTCTTCCTTGATGAAATGGCCTCATATGTAAATTCCTCATCGAGTGAAGGGGGATTCATCTGCATAATAAATGATCTGGGACAGGTCGTTTTTGCACCGGACAACAACGGGATCTTTACCGTTGAAACTGTAAGTACTGCTGAGGATCTAAGAATATCAAGCGATACCGATCTGGCCGATTTTGTATCGGAGGCACTCGAAAAACGAACAGGTCTGGTTAGTGTAAATACACATGGCAAAGAATATTATATGACAGGTTCACCGATAGAAACGGTAGGCTGGACAGCTGTTTCGGTCATTGATAAAGAGGTAACGCAGCAGCCCACTAAGCAGCTGATCAGTGAATATGATCGTATAAATGAAAACTCTGTCGAGGTATTCAGGAAAAGCAGTGCCGATTTAGAGAGTGTCATAATATTGGTAACTGCATTGATATTGATGATCAGTTTATATTCGGCGATAAAGGTTGCAAGCAGGATCGTAAAGCCCATAGAATCCATGACAGCAGAGATCATCGAAGGGGCAAATACAGGCAAGCTGTTTGAAATGAAGGATATATATAAAACGGGCGATGAGCTTGAGGTCTTGGCAGAATCGTTTGATGATCTCTCAAAGAAGACAAGAAAATATATCAGCGACATTACCCGTATCACTGCAGAAAAAGAACGCATAAACACCGAGCTTGCACTTGCTGCACAGATACAGCTTAATACTATCCCTAATATTTTTCCGCCTTATCCGAATCGTGACGATTTTGCTCTTCATGCTTCAATGGTACCTGCAAAAGAGGTCGGCGGAGATTTCTACGACTTTTTCCTTATAGATGACGATCATCTCGGAATGATAATGGCTGATGTTTCGGGAAAGGGAGTTCCTGCGGCGCTGTTTATGATGTCGTCGAAGATCTTGCTTGAAAATCTTGCTCTCGGGGGAATTGAGCCTGCCGAATTGTTGACTAAAGCTAACGAGCAGATCTGTAGGGATAATAAGACAGATATGTTTGTTACCGTCTGGTATGGTGTTCTGGAAATCTCAACAGGCAATGTAAAAGCTGCTAATGCGGGGCATGAGTATCCTATCTTAAAAGACAATGACGGAACCTATCGGCTGTTTAAGGATAAGCATGGGTTCGTTCTCGGAGGTATGCAGGGAATAAAATACAAACAGTATGAATTCACAATGGATCACGGGGGTGTATTGTATGTATATACCGACGGCGTTCCGGAGGCCGCAAACGCTGAACTTGAACAGTTTGGTACGGATCGATTATTGAAGGTATTGAATGATAATGCCAATGATGATCCGAAAGTTGTTCTTGAAACAGTAAAAAACGAAGTGGATAATTATGTGGGCGACGCAGAACGGTTTGACGATATGACTATGCTGTGTGTCAGAAGAACATGATATAAACGGTTGGTTGATTAGGCTATGATAAATATATATAATATAATTGCCGAGGTGTGTTCTGATATAATATCGGAAAATGATGAAACTATGTTTATAGAATATAGCTGTATCTCTTCAAATACGAGATCAAAAATGTATTTTCGGATATTCCAAGTACTACCGATATTATTTGAGGGTGAAAACAGTATTGTCCACGCACTTAACAGCAATGAGATCACTTTGAATTTTTGCAGTGACTTAAACGATCTCATATCAACGCTCAGAAGCGAAAAAGATTATTTCACTATGCTGGCGTTACTTCAGATAATTGATGAAGCTGTTAGGGATCTGCTGCTTGATAAGATCAAAGAGTTTTGCGAAGATGATTTTTCGGTCGTACTGAATACTAACAGGGAAACCACGGGAATAGGTCTTTTGCCGCGCTGCTCGTGCGTCTGGGAGCGCAGCAACAGGCTTGCACACAGCTATAACAGGCTTGATAATTTTCTTTTTAATATACTCTTGCTCGAAAATTCGATCCTGGGAGATTTGATAGACAAACATTATTTTCTGAAGCAAAATGTCTTTGCTGATTTTGCAGAGAATAAAGAGCTTCAAATTGCGGTTTCTCCGCTATCTGATGAATCACCGTTCAAAAAAGTATATTATGAAGAATCAGGAGTGAATTATTTCAAAGCATCATATGAGAAGACGAGCTTTTCAAAGGATAATGAGATCATCTGGGATAAAATAATGTCCGCAACCGAAAACAAGAGTGATATTATCGTATTTCCGGAACTTATGGGAAATCCCGATACGGTGAATGTTATCAGTCGGAGATTATCCCGCATGAGCCGTGGCGAACAGCTAAAGTTACCGTCACTGATCATACTCCCGTCTGTTTTTGAAAACAAACTCAATACCGTGACTGTACTCACGTCATCAGGTGAGGTGTTGTGTAAACAGAGCAAGCAAAATCCCTATAGAGAAGAGCATTCCGACGGGTCATATCTTGAAGCGATCTGTACGAATAATGTTGTAAATATCCTGCATTATGAAGGTATCGGCAGAATTGCGGTGTTAATATGTAAAGACTTTATAACAACGAAGTATATGGAACAGCTTATACGCTGCTTTAAGCTAACATTGATAATAGTACCCTCGTATTCTACAGGCTCATATGATTTTCGGCAGTCATTTGACTTATGCGCTCATGATGATTGTAATGTCGTATGGATCAACGCCTGCGCAGCGTTTGAAGAGGGTAAGGAGAGTAATTTTAAAAACATTGGGTATGTGCGGAAGAGAATAGGGCGAAACGACGACGAGTCACAAAAACTTTGTGAAATGCCGATATGTTCAAAGGCATTTAAAGATGAGTGTCCGCATGATTGTATCTATTTTGAGTCGGTAAAAGGAGTGTAGTAATGAAATTCAAAAGGATAAATAAGGTATGCGAAGGCAAATATATAACACGCTATAATATAGATTATGAAACAGAGATTGGCTCTCAAAAAACCTATGAGATGATCAGCAGAAGCAATGATCTGGATACGTTCGAAAAGCTTCACGAAACTCGCCCCGATGCTGTGATAATGATCATTCACAACGAAACGGGTGACAAGCTGCTGCTTAACCGTGAATTCAGAATGGCAGTGGGAGAATGGGTGTACAATTTCCCTGCAGGGCTCATTGACGAAGGTGAAAACGAACGTGATGCGGCAAAGAGAGAATTGTATGAAGAAACTGGCTTAACGCTTGAATCCGTCAGTGAGGTATGGAAGGAAAGCTATTCGGCAATAGGTTTTTCAAATGAAAAGGGTGTGGTCATTGTAGGAACGGCATCAGGAAGCATTCGACCGAGTGATTCCGATATGGAGGAGATCGCAGCCGCATGGTATACAAAACAAGACGTGCGTAAATTGTTGGAAAACAGCCGGTTTGCGGCAAGAACACAGGCTTACTGCGCTTTGTGGAGTAAAAATAAGGAGGAAGAATGTGAACTCGATCATTGAGCTGCCTGCAGTAAAGGATAATCTGAATACGGTGTTGGATTTTATAGACAGTCATCTTGCCGAACACGGTAGCAGTATGAAAGCACAGATGCAAATCGAAACGGCAGTTGAAGAGCTGTTTGTGAATATTGCAGGCTATGCTTACTCGCCCTATACAGGAACAGTAAAAATTGAATTTAAATGTAAAGACGGTATTGCATGGATAACATTCAACGATACAGGAGTACCGTATAATCCTCTGGCACGCACAGACCCCGATGTTACACTTCCTGCAGCGGCACGCCCCATAGGAGGACTGGGAATATTAATGGTCAAAAAAATGATGGATGATGTTATATACAGATATGAGAACGGATGTAATATCTTAACGATAAAGAAAAAGATTGTCTGAATATCAGGGCGTAACAATTAAGATGATACAAGCATTGAATAAGATAGTATATGCAAGAATTCCGATATTTACTTTATGCAGCCCTCGAAGAAATAATAGGCTGTTATCTGCTCGGATAAATACTTGCATCGGCTTGGTTAAAACGCAAAGCTGTTTTCGTAAAAATGAATAAAGACACATAGGAGGTTATTGTTGTGAAAAATAATGTAACACCCAAACGACAGGATCGTAAATCCAAAAAGTGGCTGAAAATTCCGTTGAGTATACTCGGTATACTGCTTCTTGTGGTAATAGTGTATGTTGCATATGTATTTATCTCATACAACCGTATTGCCGATAATCAGGCTATTGACGCTAACGGTGAAGCATTGAACGCAGCGGCAAAAACCGATACGGAGTACACCGCTATTACATATAACGCAGGCTTTGGCGCATATACTCCCGATTTTACGTTCTTTATGGACGGCGGCACGCAGTCGTGGGCAAACTCAAAGGACAGTGTAATCAACTGTACCAACGGATATATCGATGTTATAAAGCATAACGAGGCGGATATTGTTTGTATGCAGGAGGTAGACCGTGACTCAACACGCAGCTATCATGTTGATCAGGCACAGCAGGTCATTGATTCATTGGACGGTGTATCATCGACCTTTGCCGTAAATTATCACTCTGCATTTTTGTTCTATCCTGTATACCAGCCGCACGGCAAGTCTTATTCGGGACTGCTCACTATATCGGATATGCAGATAAACGGAGGTACACGGCGCAGTCTGCCTATTTCGGAGGGATTCTCAAAAATAGTAGATCTTGACCGTTGTTATGCTGTCAACCGCATAAATGTTGAAAACGGTAAAGAGCTTATTGTGATCAATGCACATCTCTCGGCGTACGGCACAAACGGCGATCTTCAGCAGCAGCAGTTAAATATGCTGTTTAGCGATATGAAGGAGGAGTACGAAAAGGGCAATTATGTTATCTGTGCGGGAGATTTCAACCATGATTTCACAGGTAATTCAAAAGATGCATTCAATAAAGAAATAACCGAAGAACACAGTTGGGCAGCGCCGTTCCCTGATGAGTTGATACCCGAGCATTTTTCAAAGGTGACAGATTATGCGAGCGGTGTTACGGTACCGTCCTGCCGCAACTGTGACAAACCCTACGGTCCTGATTGCTTCACGATTATTGTTGACGGATTTATCGTATCGGATAATGTAGAGCCAACATATACAGATGTTATCGATACAGGATTTGCATATACCGACCATAATCCCGTAATAATGAAATTTATGCTTGAGAAATGATCATACATGACAAAAAATAATTGACATATCGGTGTTATCGGATTTATAATAAAAAAAGAATGTTAAACAATAAACAAATAAAGGAGTATATTATGCAAGGAAATATCAGACCTGAAACAATGGAAAGAATCACAACCACAGAGCTTGCCAATGCATTTATTGACGAGCAGGTAAAGGAGCTCAGAGAGCAGATAGGCGATAAAAAGGTACTGCTTGCGCTCTCCGGCGGTGTAGACAGCTCGGTCGTTGCGGCTTTGCTTATCAAAGCAGTGGGACAGCAGCTTGTATGCGTACACGTTAACCACGGACTTCTCCGTAAGGGTGAGCCGGAGCAGGTAATAGAGGTGTTCCGCAATCAGATGAACGCAAACCTCGTATATGTAGACGCAGTAGACCGTTTCCTCGATAAGCTTGCCGGTGTATCAGAGCCGGAGAAGAAGAGAAAGATCATCGGCGCAGAGTTTATAAGAGTATTTGAGGAAGAAGCAAGAAAGCAGGACGGAATCGAATTTCTCGCACAGGGTACTATCTATCCGGATATTCTCGAGAGCGACGGGGTAAAGGCTCATCACAATGTAGGCGGACTTCCCGAGGATCTGCAGTTTGAGCTTGTTGAGCCTGTTAAGCTTCTCTTTAAGGACGAAGTAAGAGTTGTGGGCAAGGCGCTGGGTCTTCCCGACAATATGGTATACCGTCAGCCGTTCCCGGGTCCGGGACTCGGAGTTCGCTGCCTTGGCGCTATTACTCGTGACAGACTTGAGGCTGTACGTGAATCAGACGCTATTCTCCGTGAGGAGTTTGCTAAGAACGGGCTTGAGGGCAAGGTCTGGCAGTACTTTACGGCAGTGCCTGATTTCAAGTCGGTAGGCGTAAAGGAAGGCAAGCGTACATTTGCTTATCCCGTAATAATTCGTGCCGTTAATACTACTGACGCAATGACAGCTACGGTAGAAGACGTGCCGTTTGCGCTTTTGCAGCATATCACACAGCGTATTACAACAGAGGTCGAGAACGTAAACCGTGTTCTCTATGACCTCACTCCGAAGCCGTGCGCAACTATTGAGTGGGAGTAAAATTCCAATAACGAATTATAATCAAACTGCCAAGTGGGATAATCTCCTGCTTGGCGGCGTTTTTCTATTGCTAATTATCTGGTTTTATGGTAAAATTAAATTACGATATTTGAAAGGCTAATTAGAATGAATACAAAGGATTTACTCAATGTTTTACATACAGCTGAAAAGCTCAAAGATATTACCCGACATGATTCCTCAGAAATACGGCAGGATCATCAATATAGCTTTCCTTGTGAAGGTCAGCATCACCGACCTTAATATCCGCAAAGGATCGGGAACGGACTACGCAAGGACGCAGTTTATTCCCGTGGGCTTGTACACCATCGTGGAAGTCAAGTCCGGCAAAGGCTCTACCGCCGGCTGGGGACAGCTGAAGAGCGGCGCGGGCTGGATTTCGCTCGACTATACCGTCCGTATATAATGAAGAACATCTGAGTTTATCTGAGCCTGTGGGCATTCCCGCTTGGGGAGTGTTCACAGGCTCTTTTTTGTGCAAAGGGTTAGAAATGTTCATAAATTTGTGGTATAATAAATTATCCGATTGATGAAATAATATTGCACTAAACGGGGCTTAAGCATGATAAAAAACAATCTTGAAATCGATGTTAAGGTGAAATGCTTGGAAGAAGGCGTCACACAGGCACAGTTGGCACAGATGGTCGGAACATCTGCACCGTATGTTAGCAGGTTGATTAATAAAAAAGAAGGCATCATCAATAAAGTGTTTGTCGAGATGCTAGACAAGCTGGGCTATGATATCCAGCTTATCTATGTGAAGAAAAAATCCGAAGGTGATGTCTTATGATGCTTCGTCAGATACAGCATTTTCAAACCATAATACAGAAAAACAGCTTTACTGAAGCAGCAGAATTATGCCATATTTCGCAGTCAGGGATTTCACGGTCTATACAGTCTCTTGAGGATGAAATAGGGGCAAAGCTCATTATACGAAAAAACCGTAGCTTTGAACTTACAGAAGCCGGAGAGCATTTCTATAAAAAGAGCTTGATCATCACGGCAGACTTGGAGCAGCTTTGCCACGAAACGGTAAGGATAGCCAGAAAAGATGCAGCTGAATTAAGACTGGGGGTACTTTCTACCTATAGCGGTGATCAGTTTAACAGAGCGGTAGCGGCTTTTTCGGAGAAATATCCGACTGTAGATATCAAGGTGATAAGCGGAAATCATGAAGACCTGTATGAAAGACTTGTAAATGACAGGATTGATATTTCCCTTCATGATCAGAGACGAGCATTTCATGATGCCTACGAGAATCTTGTTCTTACAGAAACGGTATGTTATGTGGAGATTGCAACACATAGTCCGCTTGCTAAACTTGATTGTGTGAGTGTAGAGGAATTGAAAAATATCCCTTGCATTTTGGTTGCGTCCAAAGAGCAGCAGGATGAAGAACAGCGGTTTTATCGTGATATCATTGGCTTTAAGGGAGAGTTTCTTTTTGCCGGATCCCTTCATGAAGCGAGAATGATGGTGGTTACCGGCCGTGGTATTATGCCTGTTGAGGGCGTAGGCGGTGAGTCCTTTTTTGGTGCAACGATCAAACGACTTCCTCTACTGCGCGGGGAAGCCCAGATTACAAGGAAGTATTGCGCATTTTGGAAGAAGGACAACTCCGGATATTATGTTGAAGAATTCGCTGGTATATTGGAATCTATGTTCTGATTTCACATTACTCATACTCATCTGAAAGCCTCTGAATTTGAATTGATTGATGCATCATAAACTCGTATAATTATAATATGCAAGGTGATGCAGTTGTATCAACCAAATGAGGAGGTTTTTTTATCATGTCACTCACAGAAAATGCTAAGAAATACCATGAGAGAATGTTCCCCGGATACGAATCCGTGGCAATCAAGAAAGACCCGGAGTTTATCGAGCGGTTTGATAACTTCGCATATGACGAGGTTGTGAACCAGCCGGGGCAGGAACTGCCGGATAAGACAAGATGGATGGCAATCCTTTCCACGCTGATTGGAAGTCAGGCTGTTGTTATGTATGAGAGGCGTTTGCCGGCGGCTATGAATTTTGATGTCACACCGATTGAAATCAAGGAAATCGTCTATCAGGCGACTGCATATCTGGGGTTTGGGAGGGTGCTTCCGTTTTTGGATGCAACGAACAAGGTGTTTGAAGAAAAGGGTATCACACTTCCACTTGAAGGACAGGCAACTACGACACCGGAGAATCGCAGGGAGCTTGGCACACAGGCACAGGTAGATATCTTTGGCGAAGGAATGAAAGACTACTGGAAATCCGGTCCGGAGGAATCAAGGCATATCAATTACTGGCTTGCGGATAATTGTTTTGGAGATTACTACACAAGGACGGGGCTTGACTATGCACAGAGGGAGATGATCACCTTTTGCTTCATTGCTGCACAAGGCGGCTGTGAACCACAGCTTACCGCTCATGCTTCAGCCAACATGAATGTGGGAAATGACAAGAAATTTCTGATCAGAGTAATTTCTCAGTGCCTGCCGTTTATTGGCTATCCGAGAAGTCTGAATGCGCTTGCCTGTGTAAATAAGGCGGCAGAGAAAAATTGACAGGGTGAATGATGTTTCAGATACTGATAAACGGAAAAGCCTATGATATGGAGTTTGCGGAAAACAAGACATCTGCGGATATTATACAGATGCTGCCCTTGAAATTGTCTATGCAGGCATATTCGGATATCGAATATTATGCCGAATTGCCTGAAAGACCATTCTTTGATGAAAAAGCGACGGTCATGCAGGCAAAAGAAAAAGCACTGATGTATTGCAGAGAGTATAACGCATTGGTTGTCGTATGCAGGAATCACCATGATATTTTTCGTGAGGTGCCTGTCGGAAGGATCATAGGGAATCCGTCATGGGAAAACAAGCTGAATTCAAGAATTGCAGCAGAAATCAAAGTAGTAAGCAAATAAATTGACGGGAAGTTTATAGGTAGATGTTGGAGAATCGGAGGTGTGATACAATATATGGGAAAGAAAATATTAGTTGTTTGTTATTCTTTTTCAAACGGTAATACAAGAATGATCGCAAAGCAGTTACAGCAGGCACTGGGGGCTGATTATACGGAGATAGAGACCGTCACTCCATATCCGGCTTATGGCGGATTTAACAGTAAGGTGGTAAGTCAGGGACAGCATGAGGTGGATGAGGGCTTTCAGCCGGAAATAAAGCCTCTTTCGGTAAATGCAGCGGACTATGATGTGGTAGCCATAGGTACGCCGACATGGTGGTACACGATGGCTCCTGCGGTGCTGACATTCCTAAGGCAACACCGCATAAATCCAAAATAATGCCAACGACAAAAGAAAAGCACCCGACCAAAAAGCCGAGTGCTCAGATAATATCCTGTTTTAGTTCACA
>OMYH01000052.1 GCA_900315255.1 uncultured Eubacteriales bacterium
CGATACTGCAACATTAAATTATAACTGGCAGGTATGGAATACGCAGGCTTTTTCACTTTATACAACGGCAACAGAACGGATCAATCCCAACGGTGCAGGTCAGGCGGTGCTGGCTGTCCTGAATTTTCTGTCTGCACAGGGGATTGTCCAATATCATGGACCGTCACTGATAAAACCGAAAATAGTAAGTGATACAGAACTTATACCGGTCAGAACTTCGGAATCCGGTATTTTTGAGCCGCTTGTAAAGGCAGGGGAAACGGTAGCAATGGGACAACCGCTTGCAAATATTATCAATCCGTATGAAAGCGAACTGATAGAAACACTTTATGCACCGATAGACGGGAAAGTATTTTTTATCCATAATGAACCTTTGACTTACGCCAATACTGCCGTAATAAAGATACTTGGTGACGAATGACTGATCCCTTAAAGAGTGAACATAATCATGTGTTCCCCGGAGTAGGAATGAGGATCCTTAAATCCGCATTGGCGGTCTCTTTATGTATGGTGATCAATCTTTTGCGAGGAGACAGCGGTATCGTATTCTATTCGCAGCTGGCCGCATTGTGGTGCATACAGATGTACCGGAGCAATACTATCTCTAATGCACTGCAGCGAATGATCGGTACTGTGGTGGGTGCACTGTTCGGATTGATATATCTTCTTGTTTACCCGCTGGTTATAACCACAGGAATCAATAATGTTTTTGTTGATGTTATCAGTATATTTGCCGGCGTGGTGCTGGTTATATACTCGACCGTACTGATAAAGAGAAAGCAGGCCTCGTATTTCTCCTGTGTGGTATTTCTAAGTATCGTTATTAATCATATCGGTGATGCTAATCCGTATCTGTTCGTGTGGAACAGATTTCTTGATACGGTTATCGGAATACTGATTGGTCTGTTCATTAATAATATGAGGTTGTGTATCAAGCCGGACAGGGATACGTTATTCGTTTCCGGAGTGGATGACATCCTCGTGGATAAGAATAACAGAGTAAGTTCCTTCTCGAAAGTTGAGCTTAACAGAATGATAGAATCGGGAGTAAAGTTTACGCTTTCAACGATACGCACTCCTGCTGAGGTCAAATCGCTTATGAAGGGTGTTAACCTGAAACTGCCGATCATCGTAATGGACGGAGCTGCTATGTATGATTTGAATAAAAGAGAGTACCTTGAAGCAGAGTTTTTGCAGGCTGATATATGCGAACAAGCTGAAAGGATCATTGCATATCACGGTATGCACTGTTTTGTGAATGTGATGTATGATGCCACCCTGCTGATATTTTACGGAGAACTATGGAATACTGCCGAAAAAGACCTTTACGAAACGCATAAACATTCCCCATACAGAAATTATATCCGTGATATATTCAGACGGCACGATGCTTCGGAACGTGTTCTGTATCTTACAGTACTTGATGAGATCACAAAAATAGCCAATCTTGAAAAACAGCTTGTTCATGAGCTTGGGGCTTTGGCGAGAATAACCGTAACGGATTCGGAATATGATGGGTATCAATATCTGAAAGTGTTTTCCTCTGCTGCCTCAAAGAAGCATATGCTTGTGAAATTAAAATCGCACACTGGGTGTGATAATGTGGTCACGATCGGAAGTATTGAGGGCAAATATGATGTATATATTGGTGACGGCGGTGGCAATGCCACTATCAAAAAATTGAAAAAACTTTACCGAAACGATATTTATCATTGAAATACAGTCAAATAAAGACAATATGTTTTTATTTACATAATGCTTGTTGACAGGCAGGCTGATCAGTGATATAATCATAAAAAACAAAGCAAAGGCGCTTCTCTGAATATAGAGGAGCGCCTTGTTTGTTGGAAAGGGGTATCCGATATGAACGGCTTCAAGGAAACAATGTGTGCGGCTTTCAGAGAGAACAACATGATCTCACCTGCGTACTTTGATAAATACAGCGTAAAGCGAGGACTTCGTAACCCTGACGGCACAGGTGTTATGGCAGGCGTTACGAACATCTGCAATGTTCACGGATATGTTGTTGATGACGGCGAGAAAAAGCCTGCCGAGGGCAAGCTGATATTCAGAGGATACAGTATCCGAGATCTGATCAGCAAGGTCGAAGCAGAGGATCGCTTCGGTTTTGAGGAGATCGTCTATCTTTTGCTGACAGGCAAGCTGCCAACAGCGGACGAACTTGCGGAGTTTACAGCTCTGCTTTCGGATAACCGCGCTTTGCCTGAAAACTTCTTTGAGGATATGATACTGAAAGCTCCCTCACGGGATATTATGAATAAAATGGCAAGGTCAACGCTGGCTCTTTACTCCTATGACAGCGACCCCGAATCCCTGTCACCTGAGCATGAAATAGATACGGCTGTGTCTCTAATCGCCAAAATGCCCGTTATCATGATATGTGCTTACGAAACGAAAATGCGTTATTTCAGCGATAATTCCATGATCATGCACCCTCTGATAGAGGGAATGACAACTGCCGAAAATATTCTCTCCACTCTGCGTGCGGACAGAAAATTCACCCACGACGAAGCAAAGCTGCTTGACATTATGCTGATGCTTCACGCCGAACACGGAGGCGGCAACAACTCAACATTTTCCTGCCGTGTACTCACTTCATCGGGAACAGACCCGTATTCTACCTATGCGGCAGCTATCGGCTCACTGAAAGGTGCAAGACACGGCGGAGCAAACCACAAGGTCACGGAGATGCACGAATATATCAAAGCGAATGTTTCCGATTGGGAGAATGAAGATGAACTCAGCGATTATTTGAGGAAGATACTCAAAAAGGAAGTGGGAGACGGCAGCGGACTGATCTACGGAATGGGTCATGCAGTTTATACCCTTTCCGATCCCAGAGCCGTGATACTGAAAGAATATGCAGGAAAAATGGCTGAGGGTACGGAATTTGAAAAAGAGTATCATCTGCTTGAAGCAATAGAACGGCTGACTCCTCTCGTATTTGAGGAAGTAAAACATTCCGGCAAGGTCATCTGTGCCAATATTGATATGTACAGCGGATTTGTATACAGAATGCTCGGTATCCCAGAAGAATTGTTCACACCCCTGTTTGCTGTTTCAAGAATGGCAGGCTGGTGCGCTCACCGATTCGAGGAGATAAACAGCGGCAAACGCATTATCCGTCCCGCATACAAATCTGTATCACATGAAAAGAAGTATATTGATATTAAGGACAGATAAGCAGTTAAAGTCTGCAAAGGCTTTGATAATAAAAGGAAAGACTGATCACTATGGAAAAAATCAGAATGACCACTCCTTTGGTCGAAATGGACGGAGACGAAATGACAAGGGTAATATGGAAGATGATAAAGGACAAACTTCTTCTTCCGTTTATTGACCTGAAAACGGAGTATTACGACCTTGGACTTGAACACAGAAATGAGACCGACGATAAGGTAACAGTTGAGTCGGCAGAAGCTACAAAAAAGTACGGAGTTGCAGTAAAATGTGCGACTATCACTCCAAATGCAGCGAGAATGCCCGAATATAACCTCAAAGAAATGTGGAAGTCACCTAACGGCACTATTAGAGCTATCCTTGATGGTACAGTATTTCGTGCGCCGATCATTGTGGACGGTATAACGCCGTATATCCCCACATGGACAAAGCCTATCACGATCGCCCGTCACGCTTATGGTGATGTATATAAGAATACTGAGCTTCGTGTGGATCAGGGCAGCAAGGCAGAGCTTAAAGTGACCGACAAAGAAGGAAATGAGACTTTTGAGCTTATATATGATTTTGAGGACAGCGCCGGAATGATTCAGGGACTTCACAATAAGGATAAGTCGATAGAAGGCTTTGCACGTTCCTGCTTTAATTACGCACTTGATACTAAGCAGGATATATGGTTTGCTTCAAAGGACACGATCTCCAAAAAGTATGACCACAGATTCAAGGATATATTTGCAGAGATCTTTGAAAAGGAATATAGGGCGAGATTTGAAGAAACAGGAATAGAGTATTTCTACACTCTGATCGACGATGCAGTTGCAAGAGTTATCCGTTCCGAGGGCGGCTATATATGGGCTTGCAAAAACTATGACGGCGATGTAATGTCCGATATGGTGGCAACGGCATACGGCAGCCTTGCAATGATGACCTCCGTGCTTGTTTCGCCTGACGGTATCTACGAATATGAAGCAGCTCACGGCACTGTACAGCGCCACTATTACAGATATCTGAAAGGCGAAAAGACCTCTACAAATCCTGTTGCAACAATATATGCGTGGACGGGGGCTTTACGCAAGAGGGGTGAGCTTGACGGCATTTCGGGGCTGTGTGAGTTTGCCGACAAGCTCGAATCGGCTGTCCTGAAAACGATCAGTGACGGCATCATGACAGGCGATCTGGCTGCTATCTCGTCTTTGGAAAACAAGCAGACTGTTGATACCGAAACTTTCCTTGATGAGATTGCAAGGCGTTTGGTGTGAATGAAAACAAGCAATAATAGCATCAAAAATCAAATCATTCACTTCTGTTTTTTTAGGGAATACGCTCGATTTATTACGAAACCCTTAAAAATAAGACAAATTCCCAAAAGTGCTTGACAAGTGAGATGATTAATGCTAAAATAATATTATCAAAAACAAAGAGCAATGGCGCTTCTCCTGAACAGGAGTAAGCGCCATTTTTGTTTTCCTGATACATTTTTGATGATTGGAGTGATAAACATGACACAGCAGACGCAGTTCACAAAGGCAGTGGGCAATGCAAGTGAGATCAACGAGCTTCTCAGAAGATATGGTGTTAAGTTTGGTATATACAAAAACGGCGTGTTCAATGAACAGTTTTTTCCGTTCGATCCAATTCCACGAGTTATTTCGGCGGAAGATTTTCAGAGTATAGAAAAGGGACTTGTTCAGCGTGTAAACGCTCTGAATGAGTTCCTTTTTGATATTTACCACGAAAAAAAGATCGTGCGTGACGGTATCATACCAGAGGACTTTATCTATATCTCAAAGGGCTACCTTGCCGAGTGCGAGGGCATTACGCCGAAAAATAAGGTGTACAGTCATATCTCGGGCATTGATCTTGTGCAGGCAAAGGACGGCGAGTGGTACATTTTGGAGGATAATCTGCGTATCCCGTCGGGGGCTTCCTATCCGCTGATCGCAAGGGACTTGACCCGTATCGCTGCACCGCAGGCATTCGAGGAAAACCCGATCATAGATAACCGTGGATATGCTGAATTGCTCAAAGAAACGATGGAACACGTCAACTGCGGCGGTGCAAGGGCGATACTTACCCCCGGACGATACAATGCGGCATATTTCGAGCATTCCTATCTTGCGGAGCATACAGGCTCGGTACTGGTACAGAATGATGAGTTGTTCGTGGAGGATAATATTCTCTATCACCGCACATATTCGGGCGGCAAGACGAGGATAGGCGTACTTTACCGCCGTATCGCAGACGAGTACCTTGACCCGCTGACCTTCCTGCCGGAATCACTCATCGGCATACCCAACCTGATGGAAGCCTACCGAAGCGGAAACGTGGGAATCATCAATGCCCCCGGCAACGGTGTGGCTGACGATAAGGGTATCTATTATTTCGTGCCAAAGATGATAAAATACTATCTCGGTGAAGAGCCGATACTCAAAAATGCACCGACATATCTGCCGTTCTATGAGGAGGACATGAAGTATGTTATGGAGCATCTTGATACACTCGTCATCAAGGACGTTGCCGAGGCAGGCGGTTACGGCGTGGTGTTCGGCAGCGATCTGACAAAAGAAAAATTAGAGGAATTTCGCAAAACGATCATCGCAGAGCCGAGGCGTTTCATCGCACAGGAGGTCATTGACTTCCTTGATCTGCCGATACTGGAAAACGGCGAAACGGTCATGCGAAAGGCAGACCTGAGAGCCTTTGTGCTGTCGGGCGAAACAACAAAGGTCTGGGCTTCGGGACTGACACGATTTTCACGCAATCCCGATTCATTCGTAGTCAATTCATCACAGGGTGGAGGTTTTAAGGACACATGGGTACTATCTCGTTAGAACACAGCGACCGTCTTTACTGGCTGGGACGCTATACGGAAAGATTCTTCACAACGATAAAGGCTCTTAGCAAGCAGTTTGACAAAATGATCGGTACAGCACACAGCTACAACGATTATCTTGACTGCTTCGGACTGCCCGATACTTATATGGATAATAAGGATTTTATCCGCAGCCTGCTTTTTGACGAAAACAATGCTCACTCTGCGGCATACAGTCTGGAACGGGCTTACGACAACGGTATCGTTCTGCGTGAGGAGATCTCCACAGATTCGCTGTCATTCCTGCAAATGGCGAAGGATACGCTCACAAAGGCAGGAAAGATCGATAATGTCAGGCTTGCACTTCTGCCGTTAGAGGATATTATTTACAGCTTTTGGGGCAGTATTAACGAGCATATTTTCGATGATGAGATCAGAAATATCATCTATATCGGCAAGACGCTTGAAAGGCTCGACCTTTATATCAGAATGAAATATCCCTTTGATATTGTTGAAAAGGAGTTTGTAAGGCTTTGCAAAAACCTGAACCGTGTGCCAAAGGGTACGCCTTATCGGTACAGCACAAAACATCTCTCCGTCCTTGTGGAGATACTTGGCTCGGAGGAAGATTATAAGCGTGAAGCTGACAGGGCGGTAGATAGTCTCGGACATTTATTTGAGACGGAGGAGGTGTTTGTATGAAGCGTGTGAATTTCTACTATTCGACTAAGCTGACCTTTGATGATTATGTGCATAACCACAGCTTTGCACTCCGTATCATGCCTCCCGAAACGGACACCCAGCATATCCTGTCATGCAGTCTGAATATCTCGCCTTATGTTCCTACACAGCAGACGGTCGATGCGTTTGGAAACAACGTCACAGCCGGTTATATGAGAGACGATCACCGATTCCTCGATTTTGAGATCAAAGGTTCGGCGGAGGTCGATCATGCAAAGCATCGTTTGGACTTACTGCCCTGCTATCTCTATCAGTCGCAGTATACTAAGCCCGATGACGGACTGGAAGCGTTCTATGACAGCATTAAGGGCAAATGCACAGGAACGGCTTCTGATAAGGCAGAGTATATCTGCAATATCCTCTCGGATACGATAGGATACGAAAAGGGCTTTACAGATACGACTACTACGGCTGCACAGGCTTTTGCTCTGAAAAAAGGTGTATGCCAGGATTTTTCACATATCCTGATCTCGCTTCTGCGAATGGACGGCATCGCCGCAAGATATATTGCAGGACTTGCGTTCTGCGACGGCGAGACACATTCGTGGGTGGAATATTGGACGGGCGATCACTGGGAAGGCATTGACCCTGCCAACAACTGCCCTGTCAGCGATGATTATCTTGTGATCTCACAGGGCAGAGACTTCCGTGACTGCGCCATTGACAGGGGCGTGATGTTCGGGAAATACACAAAACAGCTACAGCTTGTAAGAAGCGTACTGACTTGAAAGGAATGATACCGATGTGTGAGATCGTTGCAAGCATACCGCTTGCAGTCAATGAGAACTTAATTATACAAAAGCGCCGCATACAAAACGGTAAAAGCAAGACCAGACTCAGCCTTGTAACAGGCACCCACGGTGATGAGCTGGAGGGGCAGTATCTTGCCTACATGGTCGGGAGCTATATTGATGAGCATATCGAACAGCTTGACGGCATTGTTGACATTTATCCGGCTCTTAATCCTATGGGTATCGACAGTATCACAAGGGGCATACCGATGTTTGACCTTGATATGAACAGAGTTTTCCCCGGCACAAAGCGGGGAACTATGGTGGAAGTGATATGCTCGTCTATCGTGGACGATCTGAGCGGCTCGGACGTATGCATTGATGTGCATTCCAGCAACATCTTTCTAAAAGAAATACCGCAGATACGCATTAGTGTGCCAACAGCGGAAACGCTTGTTCCTTATGCTAAAATGCTGAATGTAGATTTTGTATGGATACACGATGCCGCAACGGTGCTGGAATCAACACTTGCTCATACCCTCAACAGCAGGGGGACAAAGACACTTGTGGTAGAAATGGGCGTGGGTATGCGTATCACAAAGGAGTATTGTCAACAGCTTTTTGACGGCGTGCTGAATATAATGAAAGAGCTTGGAATGTGGTTGGGCGAGACTTCGCCTGTGCGTGATCCTGTGATCTCCGAGGGACGAGAGGTCGGCTTTGTCAATTCCGATGCGGCAGGGATATTTGTGCCGTGTGCCAACTTTGGCGATCATGTCAGACAAGGCGATCATATCGGAGATGTGGTCGATCCGCTTACCTCAAAGGTTGTCGAACGGGTGCTTGCTGTTTGTGACGGAATGATATTTACGCTTCGTGAATATCCTGTGGTTTACGGCGGTTCACTCCTTGCAAGGATATTACAGCCTACAAAGGGAGGTGATGCCGAATGAAAAAGAAGATACTGTTTTCACTCAAATCGCCTTATCGTGAACAGCTTGATATAATCGGCTTTCGCTTCGGTCACGGCAAAAAGTCTCTTGCAATCGTGGGTGCTATGCGAGGAAACGAAGTACAGCAGATGTATGTCTGCTCCCGAATGGTGCAGGCACTGAAAAAGCTCGAATCAGAGGGGAAGATCGCTGAGGACACTGAAATACTTGTTGTACCCTGCGTGAACTACTATTCCATGAATATTGGTAAGCGTTTCTGGACGATGGACAATACGGACATCAACAGAATGTTTCCAGGCTATGCACTCGGTGAGACAACACAGCGTATTGCTGACGGCGTTTTCAGCAAATTGCAGGGCTATGAATACGGAATACAGCTTGCGAGTTTCTATCAGCCGGGTATCTTCCTGCCCCATGTCAAGATGATGGACACGGGTTTCACCGATCCGGAGATCATGAAGGATTTCGGTTTGGAGTTCGGCATTATCCGTAAGCCTCGACCTTACGACACCACCACGCTCAACTACAACTGGCAGGTTTGGGAAACTAAGGCGTTCTCGGTCTACGCAAACGCCACCGATGAGATAGATGTCAAGGCGGCAGATGAGGCTGTCAATGCGATACTGCGCTTTATGAATAACCGTGGCATCGTCACAGCCAAAACACCGCCCGGATATATCACCGAGATACTGAATGAGGGAAAAACGAAGCAGATACAATCCGAAGCAGCAGGACTGTTTTTCAGAACGGCAGAGATCGGAAAAACAGTAGAACACGGCGATGTACTGGGCATGATATATGACCCTCTTGACGGGGAACTTGTCGCAGAGATCAGAACGCCTGTATCAGGCACGGTATATTTTGCCTATAACAACCCGTTGATAAATGCTAAGACCGTGTGCTTCAAGATCATCAAGTGAGGAAGATAAAGTAAATGGAAAAGAAAGGATTTCATGAAACAAAAACAATTATATCCGATGACGGAAAAACGGTAACTACGGTGTCTGTCAGCGGCAGCAGTACAAGCAGCAGCTCGTAAGTATCATCAACTACAACATCATCGGTCACTACAACTGTTACAAACGGCGGTCATACCGTTACAACAACTATCAAAACAGAACAATAAAAAAGCGGAGCTGCTGCTATGATGATTCAAGCAACAGCTCCGTATTATGGAGGATATGTATGGTCACATTAAATGACTATTTATTTTCAGGGGATACTGTGCTTAAAATACTGCACCAGTATTCGGGTGATCTTAGAAAATCAGCGATTGATACTAATAACCCGATCGACCTCGCGCATTGCAATTTTCTGATACAGATCATTGAATTGCTCGAACATAATGACTTCCTTACCTCTCAGTCACAGAGGATAAAGGAATTTTACAAATACATGACACAGAAATATCCGTTTCTCGCATTTACTTTTAAGGGCAGGATCAAATCTCTGATCAGGGCTGAGGAAAAAATCAACGGCTATATTTTGGAGTATATCTATGACTATTATCAAAAGCACAGCCGGTATCCGAATGAAGCTGAGATCAAAAGCAATCTGACCTGTTTCAGAGATCTGATCGCATACCGCATCGTGATCTCTATGCCTTTATGTCACCTGGAAGAAGGCATGACACAAGACGAAGTAGAAAAGATCTTTCTTTATGAGATTGCTAATACACTGCCCGAATTTCTGGAAGTAAGAGGCTTTACGGCTGAACTTTCCGGCTCTGCACATGATAAAACAGACGAACGGATCATAAGCAATAACCGACCATATTACAGAGATTATGTCGCATTTCCTCGTCCTTCAGGCTACCAATCGCTTCATATCACTTTTTATGACAACCTTGCAAGGTGCTATACTGAGGTACAGCTCAGAACAAAGGATATGGACGATCTTGCGGAGATCGGTACGGCAAACCACTTCGGGTATGAGCGCCAACAGGAGGAAAGCAGAACAAGACGTGATAATATCCCTGTCGGTGAATGCAGATATTTTGATGAAGCATACGAGCGTTTCACCAAATTGCAGGAGCTTGACCTTTCGGCTGTCAATGTGAATATGTTTAAGGCGTTCAATAACCAACTGATCAATGACGGCTGCGGATTATTCAGAGGTCGGCAGATCTTGCCTTTTGAGCATCTGTCACGGTTTCAGAATGACCTGATCGACTAACAGTTCCGCACAAACTCCTCAAATATCAGTCTGCTGTTGTCATCGGTTTGATAGGCAAGTTCGGGATGCCATTGTACTGCCCACAAGAATTTCTGATCGGGTGCATACACCGCTTCGATTAGTCCGTCAGGGGCGGAAGCCATGCTGATAAGCTGCGGCGACAGCTCTTGAACACCCTGATGATGATAGCTGTTGACGGATATATTCTTCCTTTTCAAGAGAGAGTAAAGCGGTGAATCAGGTTCGATCTTAACATCATGAGAAGGAATATCATAAGGTGGTTTCTGACAATGCTTCACATCACTCGGAAGTTCTGTCGGAATATCCTGCCAGAGTGTACCGCCCAAAGCGGCATTGATAAACTGTATCCCACGACAGATGCCGAGTATCGGCTTGTCTCTTTTCATGGCTTCGTCAAGAATCAGCATTTCCATTTTGTCACGCTCAGGGCTGCACTCTCCACACAAAGGGCTTTTTTCCGAATGGTACAAAGCCGGTGCAACGTCCTGACCGCCTGTGAACAGAAATCCGTCACACATTTCCATAACAGCTTGAAGCTCTCTCTTGCTTTCTATGACGGGCAGCATGATTGGCAATGCACCGACAGTCTGCAAGCCAGTTAGGTAACCCGGTATCATCCAGTAGCTTTTTCTGCCGTAATCTATTAGTGGGATAACTCCGATCGTTTTCATAATATGACCTCCTGAAAAAAATGGTGCTGTCGAAATCATGACAGCACCATTGTTGATTCTATAATATACGATTTGGGCTAAAAAGTCAATCTTTTTGACCTGAGATTTGCTCACATAAGCACTTCTCAGGTCTTTTCTTTTCAGGCGGTTAGTTAGTTTTCCGCTTTGCGAGCTTGCTCGGCTCTGAGGGGCATTCCCGTTCGTCTGAAGGAGATCGTCAAGCAGAGGTCGGCTCTGCGATCCCGTGTTCCGCTTCATACTCACGCACACGGCGATAGAAGGTATTAGCCGACAACCCCATTCTCCGCATAAAGTCCCTGCCCGTAATGTTCTTCGACTTCCATTCCCCATAGAGCAGCCCGAACTTCGTCCAGTCAATCACAATGGGTTTTCTGCCTGTGTACTTACCCTGTGTCTTGGAAGCATTCAGGATTATGGTAGTTCCCAAAGGATATACAGGTGCCGCAGCGTACAAGGATTACAGTAATCTTCCTATCGTTAGTTACAGTGCAAAAAGCAACGATACTTGGAGTAACAGTGTTATAAATGGTACTTCTGTCGGAACAGAAAACTCAGGTCGTTTTAATGCTATGAAAATAGGACTATTAAATTGTTCCGGCGGAATAAAATACGCTGCTCATTTTTCAAGTTCCGGCTGGAGCGATTATGTTCAGGACAACGCAATCTGTACTGCGGAAAACGGATACAGTTCAATAGAAGCTGTAAAAATGGAATTGTATGGTGATGTTGCAAATAACTACAATATATTCTACCGTACTTATGTGCGTGATAAAGGATGGCTCGGATGGGCAAAAAACGGTGCGATGGCGGGCTCAACAGGTGGTTCACTGCCTATCACATCAATTCAGGTAATGCTTGTTCCGCAAATCAGATATGCTGCTCATGTTGAAAACATAGGTTGGCTTGACAGAGTAAAGGATAGAGAAATTTGCGGAACTACAGGAC
>OMYH01000131.1 GCA_900315255.1 uncultured Eubacteriales bacterium
TGGAGAACATATAACCTATACCGGTATAATCGAACTTCGTTGTAGCGTTAAAAGCCGTCTGATAATCGCTCCATGTATCCGGGTTATTGGACATAGCGCTCTTACCCGTTTTCGGGTTAATCGGCATTTTCTTAGGTTTGCCGCCGTTTGGGTCGGGTTCGTATCTCCAGCACACCCATTGCTTTTTATTCATTAATTCCTGCGGAAAGCTCATTGAAACACCTCCGTACAATCCTCGGTGAAGTATCTCACGGGGATATTTTTTCGCTTTGCGTATTTGATCTCGTTTTCCATACCCTCCGATATCGTATTGCCGAACACCCAGCACTCTTTACAGCAGTCGAGATACACAAGCGCCATAAACAAGGCAAGGTTGAGTTCGTTGGGGTCGCTGTCCGACATAAACTGCGGAAAGAGCAGATGGCTTGCAAAGGGAATTCGTCCTTGCTTTACGGCAAATGCACAATATGCCCTCGTCTTTATCACATTGTTCGCAACATCTCCCTTGAACGGCGAGCAGATGTAAACCTTTGGCATATAGCGTCTGGGGCGTTTGTATCTTTTCTGCGATATCTCTCTGTCAATGATCGTCAGAGCTTCATACGCTGTTGGGTCATAATACCCTTCACCGTTATATTTGTTCACGCTCACGAATAAAGTCCTCCCATTCTGTCATATTTCCGAATCGAAGCCCGATTGCCGCCTCCGCTACGATAGGAACATCAAATTCCGGATAGGGCTGCTGCTCCATACACGCTTTCACAAACTCCACCGCTTCGTCTAACTTGTCTATGGGTAATTCAAAGACAAGCTCATCGTGTATTTGCAGCAGCGGTTTAAGCCACATTCTGTCCGGCAGTCCGGCAACGATACGGGCACATGCGGCTTTGAGTATATCCGCTGCCGTTCCTTGTATCGGAGTATTAAGCGCACAGCGTTCCGCAAAGGAGTGCCTGCCCCAATCGTCAGAGAGCATTCCGGGCAGATAACGACGTCGGCCGAGCCAAGTTTCTGCATAACAGGTAATTTGTGCTCGTTTCTTTGTTTGCTCCTGCCACTTAGTTAGTCCGGGGTATCCTGCTTTTAGATTTGCTATGATCTCACGGCAGCGGTCAAGGGAAGTATCCAGACCTGCCTTGAATTTAAGCGTCTGCTGTAATCCCTTTGGAAATAATCCGTAGAACACACCGAAGTTACAGTTCTTCGCTATCGTTCTATGCTCCTTGTAATCGGGTGCGTTCTTATCGACTGCTACCTCAAACGGAACATTGTAAATAACCGATGTTGTCTGTGCGTGTATATCTCCGCCGTTTCTGTAGGTTTCAAGCATTTTTTTGTCACGGCAATAAAACGCACCGACACGAAGTTCTATCTGAGAAAAATCAAGCGACATCAGAACATTACCCTCGGACGCTTTGATAAAATTTCTTACACCAATAGGGTCGTTTGTTTTTCGGGGACACGTCTGAAGATTTGGATTTCTCACAGCAAATCTCCCCGTTTCCGTTCCCAAAGGCATAAACTCAGGGTGTATACAGCCTGTCGTTTCGTTAATATGAGAAAGGTAGCCGTCAATGTAAGTACTCTTAAGTTTTCCCCATTTTCGGTAATCCTGAACTAACTCAAATAATTTTACATATTCGGGTTTATTGTTTTCACACCATTCCTTGAGCATTTGCATAGCGGCATCATTTGCAGCCTGCTGATTCTTTTCCGTCATTTTCATAACGGGAAGTCTAAGAGTGGTGTAAAGATATTTCTTAAATGCAGCGGTTGAAGCATTAGCGCCGATATCAACACCGCCTGTTATGCTGTCAATTGCCGTTCTAATATCGGATATTTTTTTATCCGCTTCCTGCTGTCGAGTGAGCATAAGTTCTTTATCCATAGGAACACCGTTATACTTCATCATTCCGCAGTATACAGCTGTCGGAGACTCAAGCTGCTCTACGATCACACGGTGCTGCGGTAAATAGCTGTTGAACCACGCATTAAATCTGTAGTACAGACGCAGCGTATAGTCCGAGTCGGCACAAGCGTATCTGATAGTTTCACGGCACCGTATAACTGAATTGCAAGGAGCTTCAGACCGCTGTCGTGCAGTGTTCTGAATTCATACAAAGCTTTAAGGGTAAGCTGGGCAGCGGCAATCGTATCATAGCATGGCTGCTGGACGATAATTCCCTTCGCATACAGAAACATCGCTTCAAACGCAAGGTTATGAGCTATCTTTACTCGGTCACGGTTTTCAAAAACCGACAATCTGAGAAATATCCACAGCTCGTCTTGACGTTCTGCATTAGTATTACTGTCATGTGCAAGCGGAACATAGATCGCATCGCCCTCGTCAATAGAAAAGCTGATACCTACAATATGTGCTTTATGCGCATCGAGAGCCGCTTTTTCTTCTCTGCGATAGAGTTCGTCGGGAGATGTTTCAAAGTCAAAAGCTATCGGTCTATTGTTATCGATATACGCCTTGATCTGCTCTAAATCTGTTAAACATCTGTATTTCATTAAATCACCTTCTCGTCCGCTCCGGAGAGAGCTTGTCTCCCCGGAGCTTCGTTCTGTCAAATCAAATATTAATCTTTCGGTGTCTCGGAAAGCACTTCTCCTGTTTCGGGATCAATGTTGAGCGTAGTGCTTTCACTCTGAACCTCAATAAGATCATCGGAGCTAAGCGCTGCCGCATATTCCTTGACGTTCACCGTCATACTGCCGATGACTTCACGCTCCTGCGGTTCGAGTTCTCTTACAAAGCTAAATACAGCCTGAGAATATGCAATGCCGCCGCTGTTGGTAGCCTTCTTAAGCGTCACTCTTGTTACCACCTGGTTGAGTCTGCGGCACTTCGTGAGCTGCTGCTTGGTGTACTTAACAAAATTTCCGAGAGAGCCTGCAGGCAGCGATAGAATAACCGGGAACAGTTCTCCCTCACGGATAATGTAAAGGAATCGCTTATTCTTGCACGCCTTGCTCTTGCCCTCACCGCTGCCGTACTGGTTATACGGACACGTTGCACACGCACCGCCCGGCTCACCATTACCTGTTACTCCGTCAAACGAGCTGCACTCCGGCGGCACGCTCTCGCCCATGGCGCTTCCGTTCTCGTCCTCTTCGGGCAGCTGAAACATAGTTACGCCGCCTGTCGGAACGGTGATCTTATCGAATGAAAAATCCATTCCCTGACAATCATCAGCAAGTGCTTCACGCAGAATATCCATGCCTTCTGTGCTTACAAAGCCGCTTGTCACTGCAAGCTCAGTTTTCTTGATCTCTGACATATATTAGTCCTCCATATTCTTGTTATTTTGTACGTGTTCCGATAGTAGTCTTATCGTAAGTGTTAACAACCTCAGTCAGCCATTCGGGAATCTCACCATCGTTTTCTTCTCTTTTCTCCTTGACGAACGAAGAAAGAGTGTTGGCATTAACGCTCTCGGTTATCATGTCGCCATACCCTCTTTTCCTCAAAGCGGAAAAAAGACCTGCCTTGCAGCCCGCCTTTGGAGAAGCAAACAAGCGGCTTTTGAGAAAGAACGTCTTGCCCTTACGGGAAAAGCTGTCATACTCCATGAGTATCATTTCATCGGAGAATTCTCTGTCAAGGCGTTCTATTTCTGCTTTTACAGCTTTCAGTTCTGCATCAAGTGCTTCCTTTCGCTCTTTCGCAGCAACAAACTGTTCCGAAAGTACCGTAAGACGAGATTCGTCTTTGACGGTAGGCTGTGCGTTGTCAGTCGGTTCATTTGTACCATTATCCAAAATCACATCTAACTCTTTCATTAACATTTTTCACCCCTGTTCTGAAACGGATTTTTACCGTTTCTGTAATCATCGACGAGCAATCTCGCAAGATCAACCTTCTCACGCAGAGATTTCAGTATCTTTGCATCTACCGTATCTTTAGCGATGAGATAGATATACAGACAATCGTTTTTCTGCGATACTCGATGTATCCTTGCTTTTGCCTGCTCGAAGTTGCTCATGCTGTAGTCCAATGAATAAAATATCATCGTTGACGCAGCAGTCAGCGTGATGCCCAAGCCGGCCGCGGCTATCTGTCCTACAAACACAAGACATCTCTCGTCATTTTGAAATTCTCGTATTTGCTCGTCACGGTCAGTTATGCCGCCGCGGATAACGGCATATTCGATTTGCTTTTTTTCAAGTAGTTTCTGTATATCGTCAAGCTCTGCCGTAAATCTTGCCATAACCACTACCTTCCGATTTTCCTCTATTGCGGTATCAAGAATATCGGAAAGTGCGTCGAGCTTGGCGGTGCTGACCGAGTTTACCTTGCCGTCATCGTCCGTGATATGCCCGCCCGTGAGCTGCGACAATCGCAGCATCTTTGTCAGTACATTGACTGCCGACACCTCGGACTCTGCAAGTTCAGCGTAGCTTTGACGCTCGACGTCCTTGTACAGCTTCATAGCCTTCGGCTCTAAATCTACCGTTCTGACCTCTTCGATCATATCCGGCAGATCAAGGCACTCGGACTTTGTTACTCTGAAAGCCACAGAATGCAGCCGTTTGAGGAACTCGTCCATCATACTTTTTTTGAAAACGGGCGTATGATTGCCGTAGCCTGTCATCTCAAAGTACCTGTTGCGGAAGATAACGAAACTCGTGCCGAAGATGCGTTTATCGAGAAAACGATATTGTGAGAACACATCGATCTCCTTGTTCGTGATAACCGTACCCGTAAGCAGCAGCTTGAATTTCGCCTTATCACCTAAGCGGTGCATCGACTTTGACTGTGATGTTCTGCCTTCCTTGAGCTTGTGCCCCTCGTCTGCTATGATGAGATCGGGATTAAAAGACAATATGTCTTTTTCAAGTCGCCAAGCAGATTCATAGTTGACGATGATTATTTGAAGGTCGCTTTTGAAACGAGCTTCCATTATAGCCTGTTTCTTCTTCGGCAGAGTTCCTTTGAGCAGATGAACGGTGTACGGAAACTCCGCAAATCTCTGCAGCTCT
>OMYH01000023.1 GCA_900315255.1 uncultured Eubacteriales bacterium
CTATTGAATATAACTGGGGTGTTAGTCAAAAATTCCGTTTTGAGAGCTTTTGCTACGGTCCAAAGAATTGTAAATTATATTCAATGGGAAAGCCACGAGTAGTTCCGTATAAGGATTGCGGATCTGACTACGACTGCGGCTGGCTTGATGAAATATGCACGGAAAGACGCGGAGAAGATGAATGAAGCAATACATCGCAATAGACCTAAAATCATTTTACGCTTCCGTTGAGTGTGTCGAGCGTGGGCGTGATCCGCTGACAACGAACCTTGTCGTTGCAGATCCTACACGAACCGAGAAGACGATTTGCCTTGCAGTGTCACCGGCACTCAAATCATACGGTATTCCCGGCAGAGCAAGGCTTTTTGAAGTCGTGCAGAAGGTTAAAGATGTAAACGATCAGCGTATCAAGAAAGCTCCGGGGCATAGATTCAGCTGTAAATCCGATAACGCCTTAGACCTTGCGAATGATCCGTCGCTTGAAATAGATTATCTTGTTGCACCGCCGCAGATGGCGTATTATATGAAAATCAGCACCGAGATATATCAAAATTTATCTGCGGTATATAGCTCCCGAAGATATCCACGTCTATTCGATAGATGAAGTCTTTATCGATCCTACAAGCTATCTTGACACCTACAAAATGACTGCTCACGAGCTTGCGATGAAGATGATAAAGGAAGTGTTGAGCGAGACGGGGATAACAGCAACTGCCGGTATAGGAACAAATCTGTATCTTGCAAAAATCGCTATGGATATTGTTGCAAAGCACATTCCTGCCGATAAAGACGGTGTACGTATCGCCGAGCTTGATGAAATGAGTTATCGTCAAAAGCTGTGGTCGCATCGACCGCTTACCGATTTTTGGCGTGTCGGAAAAGGGTATGCGACAAAGCTTGAAGCTAACTACATTTACACAATGGGAGATATCGCCCGCCGATCAACATATGATGAAGAAATTTTCTACAAGCTGTTCGGTGTAAACGCTGAGCTTCTGATTGACCACGCTTGGGGTTGGGAGCCTTGCACGATTGCGGACATTAAATCCTACAAGCCCGAAAATCATTCCGTCAGTCAGGGACAGGTGCTTCAATGCCCTTACGATTTTGAAAAAGCAAAGCTGATTGTGCGTGAAATGACTGATCTTCTTGTGCTTGATCTTGTGGAAAAAGGTCTTGTGTGCGATCAGGTCGTTTTGACTGTCGGCTACGATATTGAGAACACACAAAACGGCAATTACAGCGGTGAAGTCAAGCCCGACCGCTATGGCAGGATTGTTCCGAAACAAGCTCACGGCAGCGATAATCTCGGCAGATATACATCATCAACAAAGTTGATTTCGGAAGCAATGATACGCTTATTTTACAGGATCGTCGATAAAACGCTGACTGTCCGCAGAATGTATGTTGTTGCAAATCACGTTATAAGCGAAAAGGACATTCCCGAAACACACGAGCAGCTTGATTTGTTTTCGTATTTTGATGAAGTAGAAAAGCAGAAATCGCAGGAAGACGAAGAACTGCAAAAGGAGAAGGCTCTTCAAAAAGCGACTATCGCTCTTCAAAAACGCTTCGGCAAAAACAGCGTTCTGAAAGGCTTAAATCTCAAAGAAGGAGCTACAACTATTCAGCGTAATGGGCAGATTGGAGGACACAAGTCTTGAACGAATACGATGATATAATAAATCTCCCACACCACCAATCAACCAAGCATAAACATATGAGCAATTATCAGCGAGCGGCACAGTTTGCGCCGTTCGCCGCATTGACAGGCTATGACGCTGCGATAGATGAAACGGCAAGACTCACCGATAAAAAAATCGAACTGTCTGAAGAACAACAAGAATATCTCAATCAGCAAATACAACTATTAATAGAACGCATTTCAGAAAAGCCAACCGTAGAGATAATTTACTTTGTCCCCGATGAACGCAAATCGGGTGGGGAGTATGTTACCGTCACAGGCGATGTGCGGCGTGTTGATGATTATAATCGTGAGATCGTTTTTACCAACGGTCTGACCGTGAAGATTGACGATGTGTGGAATATAAGAATTATCTCAAAATGATCCCGCCCGCAATGGTGGGATTTTTTGCATGGTAGGGCACAGTGGTACAGTTTGTGGCGAAAGGTGGTACAGTTATTGGCGAGGATCGGTATTACTGCTTACAAATCATATTTATCAGAGCCAAAACTGTATTTGTGCTCCGTATATCTCCTTTAGTACTTCATATTCAAGACGGCGTAGGATGTATGTTTCCAACAAAAAGATAACTGAACCGTAGGCAGGGTCTATCGTAGTACCGTCTTTGATACAAAGCCCAGATGTGACTTTTACGGAAGAAGGGCGTAAAAAGGCTTGAAATAAAGGCATTTCCGCTCTGCGAGACCTGCCCGCCGCCTTGACCGAAGTCCTGCGGAAAGCCGGCCTTGTTCCGTAAGCTGTCTGCGCCATTGCCATTTTGCACCCTCCTTCCTGTGAGATTTCGGCTATCGCTAAAATGTACGGCTATCGCTGAAAAGTGTGTAAACGCTGAAATGTTTACTGTGGCTGTTCAGCTTCGGTGAATATATCCGGGGCGTTCTGTCTTATGTAGACGACTTCATTCTCCACATTCTTGTTTCCGCATGAAGCTAAAGATACCCTCAATTTAAGAACACCTGTGCTGCCGTCCTTTTCCACGTACTCTGGATGTTCCTTGATGAACCGTGCGGATTCTCTGGTAAATCCGTTTCTTTGGAGAAGTATGGTCAGCGGATTTGTCGTGCCATATTCAACATACTCGTACCAGTTATTTCTATCCAGAGCCGCATCGCCTTTGATCTTGCGATACTCATTTGAGAACCGCAGATAGTAATTCGAGATGCTGAAAAGGACGATGTTCTCTATAACCTCAAGCGTATCTGCAAAAACGATATTGTGGTGATCCAAGGATCGCGGATTGTACGTCGTCGGCGGTTCGTATTTGTTAATCCAAAATGGATATGGATTGTCCTTGTGATAATTCAATGCCCTGTCCATGATGAATTTCAAGCCACCGCCCTCCATCCATTGACAGAGGATAACCGCATACCATTTACGGAGCGTAGGCTTTCCGAGTGTGCCAGACTCATAAATATCCCAGCGAAAAACTTTGCTCAGTTCATCGAGGAAGTCAAGCACATCCTGATACACAAACTTTCCGTTCACAAGATCCGGGTAATGCAGAGGATTGTTCTGCCTCTTTATTGCGGCAATCAGACGCTTTGTCTGGTCTACAGATGTGTTTATATCATCATCTGGAGCGATAGGTTTATCTTTGAACGCCGCTCTGATGCTCTCCTCATCAGCCGGAGTTAAAAACTCACGGAATTCCCTGCGAACAAGGCTGTCTCTGTCATTAACGATGTCCCGCTGAAGAATAAGCGCAAACTTCCTCATCATGACATACGATTCTTCCGATTGCAGCGCCTCTCCGTTTTGGTTTGTCCGCTTGGGTATTTCTGACTCACCGCTTTTCAGTATTTCTGCGACATATTTCTTTTCTACCCGTTTAAGAACCTTCGGATCTGTCGAGATGGAAAGCGACTGCTCCGGTATATCCTGCTGCAACATTTGCACATAGTCCTCAGAGCTTACCTTGCTGTCCTTTTCGGAAACGAAGAACACGTTCCCGTAAAGGTTAAAGCTGATTCTTCCCACTCGTCCGATAAGATTTCGGAAATCCACGGGATTCATTTCGCTGAGAGCAATCTTGTTGTCCATTATAAAAAGGTTATCGGCAGGCAGATTGACTCCCTCCAGCAAAGTACTGGTACAGAACATAACGGTTATATTTCCAGCTTGAAACAAATCCTCAATTCTTGCTCGAATGGACGCCGGAAGATAACCTATATGATAAGCGATTCCATGGCGCACCATTTTTGCGAGATAATACTCGTTGTGTACCTCCTGCTGAATATCTTTTGAAAGAGCATCAAGAAGAGGGTCATTCTTGACTCCCCAACTCTCGATTGCGTCTGCAAATCTACAGGCGGCTTTGACCGCCTTGTCTCGCCCATTGTAATAGACGATGCTTTGCTTTCGCTGCTCTTTCGGCAACTCCCTGTTCTTTGATTCAAGCAGCGTTAAAAAGTCATTCAGACCGATATCCCCGTTGGTGACGTTAGCGACCTGAATTCTTTGCTGCCCGCTGATGTCGTGCTCGTTATATACATCTATCTTCCCGTTCTGGAGATCAACGAGGAACTTGATCTGCACAACGGGAGAATACGAAATCGCAAGAGCGCTATCATCACCAGCTTCAGCCTGAGTCATCATTCTGAGATAGACTCTTGGGTTCGGAATATTAGGCGACGCAAAGACAAAATGCGTCTGCGGTTTTTGCTGCAGGAGCATATCCACTACTTTGTAGTAGAAGGGCGCACGACTGTTCTTTCCTGAAAGTTTGTGTGCCTCGTCAATGAACAGGTAGTCTATCCTCACGTCCTGATTGGCAATCAGCAGATAGAGAAGGCGCTCTGGTGTCATGATGAAGATAAAATTATGCTTCTCCTCCAGGGCGATGTCGCTTGCGGCGGTCACCACGGTATAGTCATGTTTTTTCAGATAATTGACATGCTCTGTGTTCTTTTCGCCACCGAGGTCGGTTATGATTTTTGCACGGACCTCGTTTATGAGGGCTTTCGTCGGGACAATCAGGGCGTAGTTCTTCGTTGCGCCGTGCATGATTTCGTCCTTGATGAACATCCTCATAATAAAGGACTTTCCCATAGATGTCGGAGCGGAATAGCTGAAGAAATCGTCTGCGAGGTGATCGTAGACCGTTTTCTGCTCACCGAAGAACTTCTCGCTCGGCTCTGCCGGTATGGTAAGAAGGTCGCTGCGATATTCGGCAAAAATCTGCTCCAGCACAGAAACCTCCAAATGCGAAGGGTTAATGTGCTCAATCCCCTTGTGATTTCCTACGCTTGAGTAGACGTTCCCTGCATATATCCGTACTGCAGGATCATCCCCGTAAAGCTCACCCATCAAGATGACGATTTCCTGCGCCCAAATCTTGTGCCTGTCCGAGTGGTTCGGATCGTTGGATTTTGACAGCAGGTCGGCAAACCGTAAAATATCGATTTTCTCCTTGTGCGTAAACGGCTGCTGATTCTGGTTCGGATTGTAAATCTTCATGCCGTAACTCTTGAGGAGTTTCGCATATAGTTCGCCCAGGTACGCATTTCTCTCGATGCTGGCAAAAATGGCATCTCCGAGCATTATTTTGTTTTCGCTCATTTCATACCACCTCCGCCGTTACATCATCAGGTTTTCCATGATTTGTTTCTTGTCCACCTCTGCATCGTTGAACGGAACGATATAGAAGTAGAACGAGTGTGATTCAAGTCCCATGTCCTTTATCTTTTTCACTATGTAGCTCGCATGGTTCTTTATGTCAGCTTCCATTTTCTTATCAAGCACCCGCAGAAACTCTATATTGCCTCGTGTGCTTGGGTCGAGTCCGAGTGAGTATCCCAGGAACACACCGTAGGCATTATTGCTGACAACATCTGATCCCGGTTCCGGCACAATGGCTCCGATAACCTGTTGCAGCATTTTCGGCTCGAATGATTCCTCAAGCATCGGGCTGGAAACAATCTGGATTCCCTCGCCGGTTTCGTTTTCAATCCGCACGATGGCTTCAAAAGCCTTGTCGATTGCCTCTTTAATTCTGCCTTTGATGTTGGATGTTCCAAAAACTGTCTGATAGCACGTCATCCCTGCGACATCGCCAAGTGATAACAGATGGACGCTGTCACTTTCCTTTCCAAAAGGCGTGGTGGCAGAATTCAGTTCCACCTTGCTGAAAATTTTATAGGCACCGAGCTTTTCTTCGAGGAAGGCGTAGAGGAGAATTTCTCCGAGTTCGTTTCCCGTGCCTTTCTGGTCAGCTGCTCCGTTCTTTTTCATGATGCGAAGAGCTTTCAAACCGATACTTCTGGGGTTATTCCCAGAATTCGGGTCTGTAAGTTTCTGCACCTGCACCCTCGAAAAAACATACTCGCTGACAATATCCGTCAAGTAATCCTCAAGGCTCGTAAAAATAAACCGATTATTGCTTACATTGAGATGAAAAAGGCGCAGTTGTTCCGGGTTATTCAAACCGAGTGATTCTTGATGCTGAACTTCTTTAAAGATTTTGTCCATCCCGGTTCCCGGTACTGTTTTGCCAATTAAGTCGCTCATTACTTCTGCGCCTCCAATCATCTGCTCCTAAAATCTAAACCTATATTCGGTATCGCTGTTATTCCTCGTCTTCCTTCTTCGTGCCGTATGGCGCAGGGTATTCTGCCACCATCAGCGTTTCCTGCGGCTGAAAATCATATACGACCGCTTTATGCTCCTGCTGCGGTGCCTCGTAAGGTTTACCTTCCTTGTTATAGGTAAGGTTGAATACGAGGTCGGACAGCCACTTCTTGAAAGAAGGATTGTCTTGGAACTGCTTGAACAGTTCCATATTGTCCGCCATGATAGCAAAGATGACCTGCTGCAACGCCCTCTCACTTTCGAGCCTTGCGCTCTGTTCATCGGAGTTTCTCATGGCGTTCTGATACTTCTCATCCCTGGACACCATCGCAGGAATTTCGAGAATTTGCCTACGCACGTTATCCGCATCGTTCCAGTTGATGTTGCCGAACATATCATTGAAGTCGGACAGAATTACGGAAAGCAAATCCATCTCCGGCTCGACAATATGACCGACCTTGCCCGTGGGAACAGGAGCAACCTCAGAGTCGGAGTCCTCCAGTTTGATGGACATGGACTCACGAGCCTCGTTACGGTAGCTTTCCAGGTCGATTGCCTCAAGGATACCATGTGACAGGTCGTCCTCACGAGGTGACGGTAATTTCGGTATCAGAAGATTAAGGAATATAGAAAGCCTTTCCCAGTCTGCATTTCCGTAAGGTAAAATTGCGCCAAGGAATCCGTATGTACGGCAAAACGCTTTAGCAGCACTCTTGAACTTAATCTGATCTTCAGTTTCAAGCTGCTTGTAAATAGCAGTGCAGGCATCAAGAGTTGGATCAAGTTTGTCACGGTCTGCTCCGTCCAGATACATATCGACAAGGCGCTCTACATCCTCATCGGAATAAACCTGATACTCTTCCATTGTCGCAACAAGGTCATACAGCTTGTTCGGATCAGTCTCGCCCGACAGAATCGTAGTGCGGTAATAACGGGAGAAAGACTTCTCTATCAGTTCCGGCTTGTTGGCAAAATCCAAAACGAAAGTATCATACTTCTTCGGATGGCAACGGTTAAGCCTCGAAAGTGTTTGTACTGCTTTGATGTCGGAGAGCATTTTATCCACATACATCGTATGGAGCAACGGTTCATCAAATCCTGTCTGATACATATCCGCCACAATCAGAATCCGATAAGGATCAGCCTTAAATGTCTTAGGAATTTTTGCATCCGGGAATCCGTTCAAGCCTGCCGATGTCAGCGGAGGTTCCTGCCCGTTATATTTGCATTCGCCCGAGAATGCGATTATAGTCTTGTATGGGCTGTGCCTTTCAGAGAGGCATTTGTTGATCGCATAGTAGTATTCAATACAGCGCGGAATACTCGCGGTAACGACCATAGCCCGAGCCTGACCTCCGATCTTGCCCTTGGCGATAACCTGCTCGTGGAAATGCTCGACTATCATGGCGGCTTTCTTTCCTATGGTATAACTATTACTCTCCACGAAATTGCGGAGCCTCTTCTGTGCGCGTTTCTTATCAAACATCGGATCGTCTTCGACAGTCTTCATCAGCTTATAAAAGCTGTCGATAGGCGTATAATGCTGAAGCACATCCAGAATAAATCCCTCTTGGATCGCCTGCTTCATTGTATAAACATGGAATGGACGATGTTTGGTTTTTCCGTCCTCATCCACTTCGGGATTGCCGTATGCATCAAGCACAAGAGAACCAAATACTTCCAGCGTCTTGTTTTTCGGAGTAGCCGTGAACGCAAAATAGCTGGCATTATTCAGTAGTTTGCGTCCTTCCATCATGGCGTTGATCTTGTCTTCGTTGTCCATTTCATCATCGGAGGCAAGACCGGACAGGGCAAGGTTCATCTGCGCCGAGTTCCTGCCGCTCTGACCGGAATGAGCCTCATCAATTATGATGGCAAATCGGTTGTTGATATGGTCTGCGCCAAGCTGCGGTACGATGTATGGGAACTTCTCAATTGTAGTAACAATGATTCGTTTCCCCTCCGTGATGGCTTTCGTAAGGTCACCGGAATGCTCTGCCCACGCTACAGTATTGCCGACCTGCATAAACTGCTTGATAGTGTCCCTGATCTGCTTATCGAGAATACGTCGGTCGGTAACAACAATAACAGAATCAAGCATCGGACGGCCGTCCTGCTCAAGCCCTATCAGCTGATGCGCAAGCCATGCGATAGAATTGGACTTGCCGCTGCCCGCGCTGTGCTGAATCAGATATTTCTGACCGACACCATTTTCCTTTACATCTGCGAGAAGCTTCATGACTACATCAAGCTGATGATAACGTGGGAATACCTGCTTTTCCTTTTTCCTCTTTGTTTCTTCATCTACCTCAACGATCACTTGGGCATAGTTCTCAATAATAAGCGTCAGCTTTTCCTTTGTCAGAATATCCTTCCAAAGGTAGTCGGTCATGATGCCATTGGGATTCGGGGGATTGCCCGCACCGTCGTTGTATCCCTTATCGAACGGCAGGAACCAGCTATCTTTGCCCGCAAGTCTCGTGCAGAACTTAATGCGGGCATCGTCCAAAGCAAAATGTACCATGCAACGCTTGAAAGAGAAAAGGATCTCCCTCGGATCACGGTCTGTCTTATACTGCTCCACGGCATCTTCTGTGTTCTGCTTTGTAAGCTGATTCTTGAGTTCAAAAGTGATAACAGGGAGACCATTAATAAATACGCACATATCAAGCGCGAGCCTCGCCGCATCGATAGAGTAACGGAGCTGCCTTGTCACGCTGAAGATGTTTTTCTCCCACATTTCCTTCGCTTTCAAATTGTTTTCGGTCGGCGTAAGGTAAAACATGATAAGGTCAACGGGATAGACCTTGATACCGTTGCGGAGTACGTCAATAATGCCGCGCTTGGCAAGCTCGCCCTGCAGGCGGTTGAGAAACTGACGCTTCTTCTGATCGGACTTGAATACGCCCAGCTTATCCATCTGATCAGGTTGTGTATCCTGCAAAAAACGGAACAGACGAGTTTCATCAATGGCATACTCCTTGTTATAGTCGGCGTTCTTGCCTTCCTCATAACCGTTATGTTCTACGAGCCATTTGACTATGAGGGCTTCAAGACCATTTTCTTTTGTATTCGTAAAACCTGCCATAATCAGTCCTCCTGTGCCTCAATTGCTTCTTCACTGTCTGCGTCCTCGGTATCGCTGCCCGCTACTTCATCTACATATTCATACTCGGGAATTTCAATACCACGAACATCTATCTTGCCTGTTACAACATCGGAAATCAGGCGGTTCTTTAAGTCTTGAAGTGCTACGATAATCTCATTATATTTTTGGATAGTATTGTTAATTGGTTCTTCAATTTGATGGACTATCTCAAGAATTTGTTCTTGCTCTTCAATAGGCGGTACAGCAATAAGCAGCTTTCTTATCTCTTTAAATCCAATACTTTGACGCACTCCGCCACCCATGCCATAAAACACTTTGCAAAGGTCAGCAACATGAAGTTGTAGTTGCAAATATTCTGGATTCATACCGTGTCTAACCTTTAAGCAAGTATACGCAGAAGTAATAATTCCTTTTTGCGTAGCAAGACCAGTCCTTAAACTCTTGTGGTCATTTTGTAAATCAGTCAATCGCAGAATAATATTTCCTGCATATACAATCTGATATCCCTCAAAACTTGCAGGTAATAGACCGTCTGTTGTGTTAATATCCTTGTTTATGATTTTTCCGTAACTTAGCGATAGTAGATTATCCTCTATCATTCCAGCATTTTTGACTTGCTGTTCTTCTGCAACTTGAATAACAGATTTTTCTTCCCAGTGTGTTGGGATAGATTTCACCCAGCTAATCGCCGTTTCTTTATAAGAACTGTCTATCAGTCCACCCATAATCACATGACCGATTTCACTGCGTTTCAATTCCTCCAACCGTTCTATTTCTTTCCGCTTGATATTGATCAGCCTATTGATCTCCGAAACCTTCCAGTCAAGAAAGCGCACGATCTGGTCTTGCTCTTCTCGGGGTGGTACGGGGAGTTTTGTCGCTTGGAATGTATCAATGTTTATTGTTTTTCTTAATCCCTTGTAAAGCGGCTTCAATTGTTTACCTGTATCTAAAGCAAGGTAGTAATACAAAACATAGCGAGAATTGATATTTGACACTTGCATTATGGTGTATGCTCCTGTCAGCATTCCGTCATATGAAGATAAACCAACAGTTCTTGGAGTTTCATCAATGTCAAATAGACAGAAAGCCATATAGCCTTCTTTCACGATTTTATATTTACCAAAATCAGACGGAAATTTGCCTCCGGCATCCATGTTTCTCGGAATAATTCCGTTCAAAGTTAAAGACAAAAGGGTATATTCAGATGAATGCTCACCAACTTCAGCCTTCATCTCCGTAAAAATATTTTTGTTTCTACATATATTCCAATGAGAAGGTATTTGTTTCAGCCATGGAAGGTTGATCATTTGGTAATCGCTATATGTCCTCACTAAATCCCCTCCATTATGCTCGCCATCATGCCGTCAGCCTGCTGTTCCAGCGCAGTCAGTTCCGCTAAAATTTCCGACATTTCACGCAGTTCCACAGGCTTATAAAAATATTTGGTAAAGCTGATCTCATAGCCTATTACAGTTTTCTTTTCATCCACCCATGCGTCAGGCGCATAGGTCAGCACCTCATTGTGCATAAACGCCTCAATGCCTCCCTCATACTTGAACGGTACGATCTCTGTGTCACGGAGGTCTGTGTCTGCCACACCGGAAACAGGCTGTGCATTTACATCTTTAACTGTGATAAAAGGGCATATTTTTTTGAGGGCTGCCGCTTTCAACTTGGTAGCAGCGGCGAAAGCAGTCCAATCGTCCAGCGGAGTATCTGCGGGAACATCTGCTATTGCCTTCCTGACAGCTTCCAGCTCCTCTGCTTTTTTGAATGTATTAGCAGGGATTTCATTTTCAGGGCATACACGCAGGCGCAGCGGACGCTCAACTGTGATCGACCAGTAAGCAAACTCGTCATTATCGAAGATCATGCTGACTTCGCTTTCCTCCATCTCCATAAAGATTCGGAGGATCTCTGCACGAATCTCGCGGGTAAACTCACAGTTCTTCTTACCCATGTTCTTGCGCAGAGGAGACTTCATCTTGGTGGCATCGATCAGCTGAATCTTGCCCTTTCTGCGGGCTTCCTTGCGATTTGATAGAATCCAGATATAAGTACCTATGCCCGTATTGTAAAACATATTCTCCGGCACAGCGATGATAGCCTCAACAAGATCGTTCTCTATCATATAGCGGCGGGCATTGCTCTCACCGGAGCCTGCATCGCCTGTAAAGATAGATGAACCGTTATGTACCTCTGCGATACGGCTGCCAAGCGGTGTGTCTCTCTTCATCTTCGCTACATTGTTCAGCAGAAAAAGAAGCTGACCGTCACTCGTTCTCGGGATCATGGCAAGCTGCTCACCGCCTTCAAGATAGGCGTTAAAGCGGCTGTCGAGGATATCTTTCTTGCCGCCCATTTTCTCGGCATCGGTTTTCCAGCTCTTTCCGTAGGGAGGATTTGAAAGCATAAAGTCAAACTGTCTGGTAGCATTTCCGTCCAAAGACAGCGTAGAACCGTAGCTGATATGTTCAGCCTGTTCGCCGTCGCCCTTGAGAAGCAGGTCGGCTTTCGCGATTGCGTAAGTCTCAGGGTTGATCTCCTGACCGAATAGATGAATAGAGACATTTTTACCACCGCGTCTTGCAAGTGTCAGAAGTCTATCTTGCGCAACCGTGAGCATACCACCCGTACCACAGGCTCCGTCATAACAGGAATAAGTGGCGTCCTTGATCTGATCGGCGACCGGAATAAATATAAGGTCGGCCATCAATTCAACAACATCACGCGGAGTCCAGTGTTCTCCGGCTTCCTCGTTGTTCTCTTCATTAAAACGGCGGATCAGTTCCTCAAAAATCGTACCCATACCGTGATTATCCAATCCGGGATGTTTGAGCATTGTTTTTGCATCGTCCTTATAGACCGGATCAGGAGAAAGATTGATGTTAGGCGAAATAAATTTTTCAATAACTGCGCCAAGTATGTCCGCCTCGATCATGGTATCTATCTGACTACGGAACTTAAACTTATCCAAAATCTCCTGTACATTTGGAGAGAAGCCATCAAGATATGCCTCAAAGTCGCTCTTCAGAGTTTGCCTTTTCGCACGGCTGGTTAAATCGCGCAGGCGAAAAGGCGAAGCGTTGCAGAAAGCCTGTCCAGCAGCGTTGCACAGAGCAGGCCATTGATTATCAATTCCGGCAGCATCCAGTTTTTTCTTCATATCAAGAACAGCTTCTTTGCTATCCTCCAAAAGTGCATCCAAACGGCGGATGACCGTCATTGGAAGGATAACGTCACGATACTTGCCTCGTACATATACGTCCCGCAGGCAATCGTCAGCGATTCCCCATATAAAACTTACAATCGAATTATGTACCTGATTGTCCATGATTCTTCGTTTCCTTTCTCGTTGATTCGGCGCTTGTGTGCCTACATTATCGTATCAAACGGGCTGTCCTATAAAACGGACTTATTCCGTCTCTTCTTCAGTATTTTCGTCCGCTCTGTCATCGGCGGCACCGCCGGAGCGAATCCACTCATCCACTTCCGACAGCTTGAACTTCCATAGCCTGCCGACCTTGTAGGCGGGCATATTGCGCTTATTTATCCATTGGAGTATGCTTTCGCGTCCGACTCCAAGATATTCTTGCACGTCCTTCAGTGTTGACCAGTTTTCTCTTTCATTCATCAGCTATCCACCTCCATGAATGTCACGCTAATCTGTATATTGAAATCCCACGTATAATTCGGAAAACAGTTCTCGCCATCAGCATCCTGCATTTCCCACTTACAATCAAACTTTCCCTCAAAGCCTCCGGCATTTATGTCGGTGGCTATTTTTATTGTCTCATTCGGTCTGGTATCGGGTATCGGAATAACCGTCTGCATTATCTCCGGGTATATCTCGTCCGCGTTCACTAAAACAAGTTTGCGACCGTGCCATTCCTGTTTGCCACGATTCTGGATGTTCCAAACGTAACGAAAGCTCTCATAGCAGTTTGCGGAGATCTGCTTGCTTTCCGAAAAGACACCTGCGGCATCTCCGGAATATCTCGATCCCTTTATCTCATTGGGACTTATTTCTTCGCCATTCAAGAGCGACTGGTAAATCTGCCACACATCGTTGCTGATGTCCGGCTCCGTGCTGATCACGAAGCGACCGAACTGTATGGACAGGGCTTTTGCAAACTTATTCTTATCCGCCTCCGTGCCCGTGGGGACACCAAAATCAGCCATACAGGATACCAATTTGTTCGAGTCCAGGCTATCGGCAATAAACCGTGTAAGCCCATCAAGGTTTATGGGATTCGGAAAGCTCGCCTTGATCTCGTCTGTTAAAACACGATCCTTCGCATAGTGCCTTTCGTTTTCAAGATACTCATTCGTCCAATGCTGCCGGTTATCGGACAAGGTGAAGTGCCTGCTCCCGGCAGCATTGAAGAAGCGGATGATATAAACTCCCTGATTCTTCTGATTAGTCAGGAAGCCGTACAGCTTCCCTAAAAATTCATTGCTCTTGATGCCAATCGCCTCCCAGTACCCGATTCTGTACCTACCGTACCTGATTTGCCTTTCTGCGCCAGTTTCCCAGTACCTAACGCCGGATCGATAATAATATCAGCCGATGGCAAAAGGCAAAGATAGACGTTTAAGCCTATTATACACCATTTCGCAGTCAAAATCAAGAGTAAATCGGCTTTTAAGTTTATAGATACCTGTAAATAGACGCAAATCCACGAACAGGGAGGTGAAGATAAATGTCGCGTGATAAAAAGGAAATGTGGCGCATCAATATCGAAAATGCCGCCCACGAGGTATGCGGGACATACGGAGCGGATGTGGCGAGGTCGGTGTTTCAGAGATACGATGCAACGAACTTTGACGATTTAAGTCCCTGCTACTACAGCGAGGTCTTTGGCGATTTGGAATTGATATCCAACGATAACTGAAAAACCCGCCCTGGGCATGGCGTAAAACTGCCCACCGACATAGCGGCTCACCCCGGCGCGTAGAGGTGGCTCGAACTGCTGTGGCGGTCACAAGTAAATAGCAACACCAGTCTACGAGCATGGCTGGCCAACAACGAAACGAGTAATTTTTGTTCTGTCATTTCACCCATGTCTTTTTTGCGCTTGCAATGACTCTGGCTCGGGAACGGATAAAGGAAAAGTTGAAGTGTGAAAAGTTTATGTTCACATAGAAAACAGAACCGAACACCTTGTTAAAACAGCAGAGATGCATATGTCTACCACTTTAACGGCAAGGAAACTGTAGGTAGAATAAACCGCAGTATAACGAAGGAACCGATCGTATGCTTGGCAAAGTCAGTATAACGTAAACACCATGTATTCTTTTTACCCCTCGGGTGATTATCTCCTAATTGTAAGGGAGTCAATTCTATAAACAAAAAATATCATAAAAGCCTGATTACGTATAGGGCAATTTAGGATACATATATTGCATATTACCAGTTGTTGGTAAAATGCAATGTAGAGTACCCTTCCTTTCCTATACCCATTTTTCAGGCATTAGGCAGGTCGGATTGCTCTACATAGCGTCTGACCTGCTTTTTTTGTGTTCTGATTGCCCTGTCCGTCAAAAGTCGGAAAGGACAATCAAATGAAAATTTATTACACATTCAACAACGGAGAAAATTCAGAGGTAGAGGTTAATGAGGAGATCGGTGCGGTGATACTCGAATCACGCCGCAAAGAGGAGAACATGGAGAGAAACAGACGCCGCCGTTGTTACTCTCTCGATGATGTCGATTTTGAGGGTGATGATTTTGCAGACGAAAGAACGCCGGAGAGCTTGTTCATGGAGCAGCTCGACAATGAACATATTAAGGAAACGCTTGATAAGCTCTCCGAGACACAGAGACGCAGACTCTTGATGTATGCGGAAGGAATGTCGATAGAGGAAATTGCACGTGTAGAGGGAGTATATCATACATCAATATCAAGATCCATTGAAGCAGCCAGAAAAATATTTTTGAAAAATTTCTAAAAAAGTTTTTCAAAACACTGCACCAAAACGGGGTGAAAATGTCCGTATAGTGAAGGGATTAATTTCCGAGATAAAAACAGGGAGCGACAGTCAGAGAGAGCTTCAAAGATTTATTACATTGTTCAGTACTTTCAGCCTGACAACGCTCCCTGCTCTATCTTAAAATAACAATCACCCCTTCGGAAAGGATATGGTGCTATGAAGCACATTTTGGAGATCAACATCGCCAAGAAGAATCAGAACGGCGGCATCGTGGCATATCGCAGAAAGGTGATAGGCGAACGCATTCTGAGACTTCTGCTCGGTAACCCCGTCGGCGTGACGGTCATCGTTCCGGGCAAGACGGTCGAAGAGCTCAACATCAAAGAAATCGGAGGAGAAGCGTAATGGACAACGAAACTATCGCAATGGCTCTCAGAATGATTGGCAAAAACATCATGCTCATCGCAGACGCCATTTACAAGGAACCAGAGCCGGTAGAGGTTGACGAAAAACCAAAGAAAAAGGCACGAAAAACATCAAAGGCAAAAGCGGAAGATGCGGCACTCAATAACGAGACAGAGCCTACCGAAACGCACGAGGCAGAACCTGTTCCCGAAGAAGAGAAACCGAAGGAAATTACCTTTGTGCAGGTCAGATCGGCAGCGGCTCAGAAATCTAAGGACGGCTATACGGACGCTGTCAGAAATTTGATTCAGAGTTACGGTGTTGAAAAACTTTCTCAGATCAAGAAGGAAGATTACGCTGAGTTTCTCAAAGAAGTGGAGATGATCGGATATGAGTGATGTCAGAAAGCATTCGCCGTTACCGCCTTCATCGGCTGCTCGTTGGATAGCGTGTCCGCCATCGGCACTTAAAAACTACGAGATCGAGGATCAGCCGACAGAGGCAGCAATTGAAGGAACATCGGCACATAGCTTGTGCGAGTATAAGCTAAAGACTGCTCTCGGAGAATCTGTTGAAAATCCGACAGAGAATCTTGATGTTTACAACGCCGCAATGGAGGAACACACAGACGGATATTTGCAGTATGTTTTGGAACAGATCGAGAAAGCAAAGGAAAACTGCAGCGACCCTATCGTGCTTGTTGAACAAAAGCTCGATTTCACAAACTATGTTCCTCACGGCTTCGGTACAGGCGACTGCGTCATAGTCGCCGATGACAACTTAACCGTTATCGACTTCAAATACGGCTTGGGAATAATCGTTGACGCAGAGAATAATCCCCAAATGATGTGTTACGCAATCGGGGCATTAAACATCTTCGACACGCTTTATGACATCAAGACGATAACGATGACGATTTATCAGCCGAGGCGTGGGAATATTTCGACGGCAATCATTACGAAAGAAGAACTGCTCGAATGGGCAAAAACAGTTCTTAAGCCCGCCGCAGAGCTTGCTATCAAAGGCAAAGGCGAGTATTGTGCCGGAGATCATTGTCAGTTTTGCAAGATAGGAGCTACCTGCCGTAAGAGAGCCGAGTATAATCTCAAACTTGCACAGTACGATTTTGCACCACCTGCAACACTCACCGATACCGAAATTGAAGTCGTTCTCGAGATCGGAGACAAGCTCAAAACGTGGTCAGATAAAGTCAAAGAGTACGCTCTTAATGAGGCACTCAAGGGCAAAAAGTGGAACGACTGGACGGTAGGAGAAAGTCAGACCAAAAGACAGTTCACAGATTTGGAAGCAGTTGCACAGATAGTAAAGGAAGCCGGCGTCGATCCCTACGAAACAACCGTAGTCGGGATCGGCAAAATGGAAACAAGACTCGGTAAGAAAAAAATGAGCGAGCTTCTCGGCGAGTATATCGTAAAGCCGAAGGGTAAGCCGACATTAGTACGCAAAACAGCAGCAAAGCCGAAGAAATCTACGGCTGCAGAGGATTTTAAGGAGGATTGATTTTATGGCAAACAAAAAGTATAAGGACCCGAAGAAGGTCATTACAGGACGGAAGACAAGATGGAGCTTCGTTCATGTTTGGGAGCCGGTCAAGGTCGGCGATGACGACAACGCAAAGCTGAAATACAGCATTTCGCTGATTATCCCGAAGGACGATACAAAGACACTCGAAGCAATTGAGAACGCAATGCAGGCAGCATACGACGAGGGCATCGACAAGCTCAAGAGCAACGGAAGACCGGCACCTTCATTCAAGGCGGTTAAAAAGCCGCTTCATGATGGAGATGTAGACAGACCCGATGACGAGGCTTACGCTAACGCTTATTATGTTGGTGCAACTAATCAGACAGCACCCGGAATTGTCGATCTCCAAAGAAACCCGATAATCGACAGAGACGAGGTTTATAGCGGCTGCTACGGCAGAGCTTCTATCACCTTCTGCGTTTACAACTACAAGAACGGTATGTCGAAGGGTATCGGCTGTTATCTTAATAATCTTCAGAAGGCCTCGGACGGTGAGCCGCTTGGCGGTATGAGAGCTTCGGCAGAGGAGGATTTTGCAGACGATGATTATGATGATGACGATTTCTTAGGCTAATTCAATACACAAAGGGCGGTCCCATTATGGGACTGCCCGACAAGGAGGTGAACATAAATGGTTCAGACCGTTTTTGAGTTTATATACTCGCTGCTTATCTGTCTCGTTCTTATCGAGATCGGAGCTGTTCTCTTCGTAAGCGTTCACGAGATGTTTTCGGAGAAGCGTAAGCAGATGAAAGAGTTTTACAAAAACAAGCGTAAGGGCGGTGGTGCTAAGTGAAGACACTCAGTATAGACATCGAGACATTTTCAGACAGAGACCTTAATTCCTGCGGAGTTTACAAATATGCTTCCAGTCCATTTTTCTGCATTCTCCTGTTTGCATACTCCGTTGACGGCGGCGAAGTTCAAGTTGTTGATCTGATGGCAGGACAGGAGATTCCGGACGATGTTTTCGAAGCTCTCACAGATCCTAATGTCACAAAATGGGCATACAACGCCGTTTTTGAGAGAGTGTGTCTGTCCGAATATCTACGGCATTGCAAGCGAGAGTTCTTCAAAGGTTATGGCGATGACGCTACAAGGAAATACATCTCTCCGAAAGGCTGGAAATGCACGATGACATGGGCGGCGTATATGGGACTGCCATTATCACTCCGAAATGTCGGACTCGCTCTTAAGCTCGATGAAAAGAAAATGGAAGAGGGAAAAGATTTAATCAGATATTTCTGTATACCCTGCAAACCGACAGCATCAAACGGCGGACGCACACGCAATCTCCCTGCTCACGCTCCGGATAAATGGAAGGTGTTCAAGGAATACAATAAGCGTGATGTTGAAGTGGAGATGTCTGTTCAGCATAAGCTCAGACATTTTCCTGTTCCGGAGTTTGTATGGGAGGAATATTGGCTCGATCAAGAGATAAACGACCGAGGCATTATGCTTGATATGCCGCTTGTAAATAACGCCATCTCCTTTGATGAACAGACCCGTGAAGCGCTTATGGAACGTATGAAACAAATAACCGAGGTGGAGAACCCGAACAGCGTACAGCAAATGAAGGCGTGGCTCAAAGAGAACGGTCTTGAAATGGAGTCTCTCGGCAAAAAAGAGGTAGCTTCCGTTCTAAGAACAGCACCTCCGGAGTTAGCGGAAGCACTGACGATAAGACAGATGCTATCGAAATCATCGGTTCGGAAGTACCGAGCAATGCAGAACGCTGTGTGTCAGGACGGGCGTGCGAGAGGACTATTCATGTTTTACGGGGCCAACCGCAGCGGGCGCTTCTCATCCAAAATAATTCAAATTCAGAATCTTTATAGAAACAGTATGCCTGATTTGGACGAGGCAAGAGATCTTGTTCGGAGCAATAACTATAAAGCGACACAACTTCTCTACGACAACATACCCGAAACCTTATCGGAGCTTATCCGAACCGCCTTTATTCCAAAACCCGGATACAAATTTATCGTTGCAGATTTTTCAGCCATCGAAGCAAGAGTTCTTTCTTGGTTAGCAAAAGAACAGTGGCGTATGGATACATTTGCAAGCGGCGGTGATATCTATTGTGCAACGGCATCGAAGATGTTTCACTGCAATGTTGTCAAACACGGAGAAAACGGAGAGTTAAGGCAAAAAGGTAAGGCTGCTGAACTTGCCTGCATAGCAGAGGGGGAGCTTGTTCTTACAAATCACGGACTAATACCAATAGAAAAAGTGACATTAGATGATCTTGTGTGGGACGGCACTGAGTGGGTTAAACACGAGGGCGTTATATACAAGGGTGAAAGAGAGGTGATTACTTATGAAGGACTTGCAGCAACAAAAGACCACCTCGTCTGGATTGAGGGGCAATCGAGGCCGATACACTTTGGAGTCGCCGCCGCCAGCGGCGCACATCTCCTACAAACCGGAGATGGTAGGAGAGCAATACGGCTGGGTGAAGATTATAAGCCCGGAGAAACGGTGGAACAAGCAGATGAATCATTGTTATGTTCTAACTCGTTGTACGGGTTGTGGAGCGATACAATGGCAGATCAGGACAAACTTAACCAACGGCAAATCAAAAGGCTGCCAAAATTGTTCGAAACCAAGAAAAATACCTTTATGGCTCGACAGAAGGTTGACGGCAGCGAAACGCAGATGCGAGAACCCCAAAGATCCGGCATATCATCACTATGGCGGACGCGGAATACGGTTCGACTTCCCAAGCGTTACAGAGGCAGGACTGTATTTAATATCAAAGTTTGGAATACCGGATCGCACAATGGAATTGGATCGCATAGATACAAACGGAGATTATGCTCCGGGCAATTTACGATTTGCAGACCATCGAACAAATTGTGTGAATCAGCGGAGAAGCGTATTGAACAAATTCGAGCAAGAATATTGGCCGTATGCTCGCAGTGTAGTAGTACGAAAGCTATCCCAAGGTTTGACAAGAGATCAAATAATACGGGATGCAGAGACTGCTGTATTCGAGAAAAGAAAAAATTGGCGAATAATAGCCGCACGTCTCGACTTTATGACATACGAAATGCCGGAAGATATCATCGTTTTACCGTATCGGGAAAGCTCGTCCACAACTGCGGTTACGGAGGATCAAGAGGAGCCTTGATAAGTATGGGTGCTCTTGAATCCGGCATGAAAGAGGAAGAACTTAAACCGCTTGTTGATGCTTGGCGTGAGGCAAATCCCAACATCGTCAAGTTATGGTATGCCGTAGACAGTGCATCAAAAAAAGCAGTGCAGGGCAAAACGACAACAGAAACACACGGAATAAATTTCATATGTAAAAGCGGAATGCTTTTCATAGAGCTTCCGAGCGGTCGCCGTCTTTCGTATGTAAAACCGATGATTGGAGAGAATCAATTCGGCGGTCAGTCGGTTACATACATGGGACAAGGCATTGCAAAGAAATGGGAGCGCATCGAGACTTTCAGCGGAAAATTGGTTGAGAACATTACGCAAGCAATAGCGAGAGATATTCTGTGTTTTGCTATGAACACGCTTAGAAACTACCGCATAGTAGCGACCGTTCACGATGAAATAATTATCGAATGCCCACAAGACACATCACTCGAATTAATCTGTAAGCAGATGAGCATAACGCCGCCTTGGGCGGAGGGCTTGGTGCTCAATGCTGATGGTGATGAGATGCAATATTATCAAAAATCGTAAGGAGGTACAACTTATGAATGAATTGATTACGGTCAATTACGACAGCGAACAACCGACAGTGCTTGGCAGAGATTTGCACGAGGCTCTCGGCATCAAGACCGCATATAAGGATTGGTTTCCGAGAATGTGCGAGTACGGTTTTGAAGAGGGAAAGGATTTCAACCCGCTCAAAAATGAGCGAGTTCAAATGGAAGGCAGCAGAGCGGTTTCTCGTATTGTTACCGATCACCAGATCACTATCCCGATGGCGAAGGAGCTTTGCATGATTCAGCGTACCGAGGTAGGCAGAAAATATCGTCAATATTTTCTTGCTGTTGAGGCGAAGTGGAACGATCCCGATGCCGTTATTGCAAGAGGCTACGAGCTTTCACAGAAGAAACTTGCCGAGACAATGCAGCTTTTGACGGAAAAGGAAGCGGAGATCTCCGAAATGAAACCAAAGGTCAGATATTGCGATATTATTCTCAGTTGCAAGGAACTTTTGTCGGTGACGCAGATAGCGAAGGACTACGGCAAATCTGCAATATGGCTCAACGAGTTCCTCTGCAAGCACAAAATACAGTACAAGCAAGGTAAGAATTGGTTTCTTTACCAGAGATACGCCGACAAAGGTTACGCTTAGTCAAAGACTCAGATGTTCCCCGGCAGCGATGGTGAGATGCACGCCAAAGTACACACCTACTGGACGCAGGACGGCAGAATGTTCATTTACGATCTGCTCAAAAGCGAGGGAATTCTCCCCATCGTAGAGCGTGACGAATATTAAAAATAATATCCCCGGCTGATTTCCATAGTCGGTCGGGGTAAGAATGGAGGATCATTATGGAAGCGACAGTTTTTAGCAACAAAAATATCGGTAAGCTCAGAGCGATGATCGTTGACAACGAACCGTACTTTGTAGCCGATGATATCAACGCAATTTTATCGACC
>OMYH01000081.1 GCA_900315255.1 uncultured Eubacteriales bacterium
ACGAATTCGAAAAAACGGTAGATACATATTCCGACGTAATGCTCCGCTGTGCATATACATATTGCGGTAACCGAGCGGACGCAGAGGATATAGTACAGGAGGCATTCGTAAAGTATCTGAAAAAATCGCCGTCCTTTGACGACGAAGCACACAAAAAGGCATGGTTGCTCCGGGTGGTTATCAATATGTCAAAGAATCTTCTGAAATCATTCTGGAACAGAAACAAGACTGATATTGACGAGAACATAGCCGATAATGACAACCCACTTGTAAACTGTGAAATATGGGAGAATGTCAGGAAGCTCCCTGCAAAGTACAGAATACTTGTGGAATTGTATTACGGCGAAGGCTGCACAATGGAGGAGATAAACAAAATAACAGGTGTGAAAAAATCGACAGTCGGCGATCGGCTGAAAAAGGCAAGAGAGTTGCTCGAAAAAATGTACAAGGAGGAATTGCGATGAAGACTATAGAACAAGCTCTCAAAAATGAGTATCGTGAAGCTTTGTCAAAATGCAAATTCTCCGACAAAAGAAGGCTTTACAAGCTTTACGAAGCACCGAAGCGCACAACGGTTTCAAGGAAGATCATTATATCGTATGCGGTTCTTGCGGCGGCGATAATGCTGCTGCTGCTCACGGGAGCTGCGGCTGCGTATACGCTGTATGATGCAGTTCTCGAAGAGTGGAACACAACTCCGGAAGAATTTACGACAGGCAGTTTTCCGATTGAAGTTAATAAATACGGTGAAACGATTGGAAATATGTTTGACGGAGTTGATTTATACAAGGTTGGCAGACATGATTCAACCATAGATATGACAGGATATGTTTACTGGGTGGACTTTAATAATCTGGTGGAACGGTCAAATCCGAACAACGAGAATACTCTTAGAAATTGGGTATATGTGTATAATATTGACGGTGATGAGATAATCGGTGTATTCGTCGAAGGAGGCGAACATGGCTTTATAACTAACGAAGAACTTGAATCGCCTGATATAGCTGCAAGGCTCAGAAATGGAGACGATGCGGAAGAATATATCAAAATGGCAGAGGAAAGACTGGCAGAGAAAACTAAATAGGTCTATAACCTTTGGGCTATCGCAAAATGTGATAGCCCTGAAGGTGTTATATGATTATTTTAATAAATCGTTTTATTTGCAATACCTTGGAGAAGGGCGGCGGCTTTTGGCGGCCGTCCTTCGTGTTGCCTTAATAAATAAGGAGATTAGATCCTTGTTGAATTCATGTAGTTTATAACAAGCTCCGGGTGAGAACCACTATAAACTACGAACACATAACACTCGTCGCAGTGCGGCGATCGACGCCTTGACAAAAGTATAATAATTGTGTACAATTAAATAGCAGTAACAAAACAGAAGGAGAAATCACAATGACAACAGACAGAGAAAAAAGTATCGTCAGAACGAGTATTATCGGAATTGCCGCAAATATTATACTTGTGGCGTTTAAAGCAGCTGTGGGAATATTTGCGAATTCTATCGCTATTATTCTTGACGCAGTGAATAATTTAAGCGATGCGCTTTCTTCCGTGATAACCATTGTGGGTACCAAATTGTCGTCCAAAGCGCCCGACAAAAAGCACCCCTACGGCTACGGCAGGATAGAGTATATCACATCGGTCGTGATCGCCGTTATAGTTCTGCTGGCAGGTGTAACATCGCTGAGAGAGTCTGCTGTCAAGATATTTGAGCCGCAGGAAACAGATTATTCCGTGCCGTCTGTCATCGTGATCGCAGCAGCGATAGCGGCAAAGATATTCATCGGAAGATATTTCAAATCACAGGGCGAGAAGCTCAATTCTCAGTCGCTCTCGGCTTCGGGAGCAGATGCTTTGTTTGACGCACTGCTTTCGGCAGGTACGCTTGTTACCGCCGTTGTGAGCATGATATGGGGACTCTCGCTCGACGGTATAATGGGTGTTCTTATTTCGGTAATTATTATTAAGTCCGGTATAGAGATTCTCACCGAAACGCTCAACAGTATCATCGGTGTGAGGGCAGACAGCGAGCTGACGGAAAAGCTGAAAAATAAAATAAACTCATACGACGCAGTACGGGGTACATATGACCTTACGCTGCATAATTACGGTCCTACCAAGATTATGGGTACGGCACATATCGAGATCGATGACAGTATGACCGCAAGGGATATACACAGGCTGACACGCACTATTACGGCGGAGGTGTTCGCCGAATTCGGCATAGTTCTTACAATAGGGGTATATGCTTCAAACAATACGGGAAAATTTGCAGAGATCAAAAAGGCAGTCGACAGCATTGTTTCGTCCTATGATGAGGTTCTGCAGATACACGGATTTTATGGCGATGATGACAGCAAAATAGTTACGTTCGATATTATCGTAGATTTTGATTCGGACGCCGCTGCTGTGCGTGACAAAATCAAAAAGGAAGTGGAGGGGAAATTCCCCGGATATAGGTTTGAAGTAATACTCGATTCCGATTACAGCGATTAAGGAGGGTAATTATGAGTGATGATAATTTTGACGGGCTTAAGCTTGAAAATCAGCTGTGCTTCCCTCTCTATGCTTGCGCCAAAGAGGTAGTTCATGCATATAAGCCTTTCCTCGATAAGCTTGACCTCACATATACTCAGTATATCGCAATGATGGTTCTGTGGGAAAGAAAATCCTGCAGCGTAAAGGAACTCGGTGATATTCTCTATCTCAATTCGGGTACGCTGACTCCGCTGCTGAAAAAGCTCGAAGCAAAAGGTTATATCGAAAGAAATCGCAGTACAAGCGACGAACGGCTGCTCATTGTATCTCTTACACAAAAGGGCGAGGAGCTGAAAACAAAAGCCGCAGACGTGCCTGTGTCGGTCGGCTCGTGTATACGCCTGAGCAAGCAGGAAGCAGAGAACTTGTATATGCTTTTGTATAAGGTGTTGCATTTGTTAAAAACGGGCGAAGACGAAAAGGCAGAAATTTAGTGTATTTGTATAATAGATAACATTAAATTTACGATTGTTTAATGCTATATGTGAAAAATATTGAGTTTATTATTCAAATTGCCTATTATTTATCACTGAAATTTGTATATAAATTTCGGGATTTTCTTTGACGTTTTGTAGAAAATATGTTAAAATAATAATTGGGAATTTAGCAGATTTTGCGGACAGTCCGAAAGGTGTGGATCTATCGGCAACTGTGCGGAACTTCTGCGGTTGTCAAAGCTGTGAAAGGATAAGTATGAAAGACATTATTGTTATTGCATCGGGAAAGGGCGGAACAGGCAAATCTACCGTTGCGGTCGGGCTTGGAACATCACTTGCGTCAACCGGACACAGAGTGCTTCTGATCGACTGCGACAGCGGTATGCGCGGGCTTGATATAATGCTTGGTATCGAGCAGACTCTCGTTTTTGACATTGCCGACGCCGTCAGCGGAAGCTGTACAGTTGAGAATACTGTTTATCCGTGTCCCGGGAAGCAGGGGTTGTTTCTTATGCCTGCTCCCCTCAACGCTTATGACGAGATCGCGCCTCAGGTGCTGGGGCAGCTTGTTGAGGGCGTTGCGGATATATTCGACTATGTCATCATTGATTCTCCCGCAGGAGTGGGCAGCGGATTTGACGCAGCGGCGTTCCCTGCTACAAGGGGGCTTGTTGTTGTCAATACCGAACCTACGAGTATCAGAGGAGGACAGACCGTTGCAGCAAAGCTGCGGTCACTCGGAATAGATGACATTCGTCTTGTGATAAACAGGTTCAACAGACAGACTTTTCATAAAATGGGGTTATACGAAGATTTAGACGAAATTATCGACATCACATCTTTGCAGCTTATCGGGATAGTACCCGAGGATTATCAGCTTGCCGCCGCTATACAGTCGGGCAAGGGCGGCAGCGAAAACACCGTGGGCATGAAATGTCTCGGCAGAATTGCCCGAAGGATCGAAGGGATAAGAGAACCCTTGCTCATAAAATGACATCTACATCGAAACATCAAAATTATATATCGGGAGGACTTTATTATGAATATCGCATTAATAGCACATGATGCAAAGAAGGAGTTAATGGTACAGTTCTGTATTGCATACTGCGGAATACTCAGCAGACATAACCTTTGCGCTACGGGTACTACGGGTAAAATCGTATCCGAGACCACAGGTCTTAAAATCGTGAAGTTTTTAAGCGGCGCGCAGGGCGGCGGTCAGCAGATCGCTGCAAAGATCGGCTGCGACGAGGTCGATATGCTTCTGTTTTTCAGAGATCCACTCAATCCGAAGCCGCACGAACCGAATGACATGAACCTGCTTCGAATCTGCGATATGCACAATATCCCTGTTGCTACAAATATCGCAACAGCAGAGATCCTTATACATGGATTGGAGAGAGGAGATCTCGATTGGCGTGACGTAATGCGTCGTTAAGATAAAGAAAGTTTTGGAGGAAAGAAAAGTATGGCGGTAATTACCAAGAAGGTCAAGGGCACAGAGGATATTCTGCCCCGTGACAGCTACAAATGGCAGTTTGTTGAAGACGTTATGAAGAAGGAGGCAGAGTGTTTCGGCTTTAAGGAGATAAGAACCCCTGTTTTCGAGCATACTATGCTTTTTAACAGAGGTGTGGGCGAAACGACAGATGTTGTCCAGAAAGAGATGTACACCTTTGATACCAAGGGCGGCGAAAGTATAACGCTTCGTCCCGAAGGTACGGCAGGTGCGGCAAGGGCATATCTCGAACACGCACTCCATAACGACGGACTGCCGATAAAGGCTTATTATCTTCTGACCTGTTATCGCTACGAGAAAGCACAGGCAGGCAGACAGAGGGAGTTTCATCAGTTTGGTATGGAAACCTACGGCGCGGCAGACCCGAGGGCAGACGCAGAGATGATCTGTGCGGCGAATTCCGTGTTTGACAGACTCGGAGTGGAGAATATAAAACTGGAGCTTAATTCTATCGGGTGTAAAAACTGCCGTAAGAATTATACTGCGGCTCTCAAAGCATACTTTGAGGGATATAAGGACCAACTGTGCGACACCTGTTTGTCCAGGCTCGACAGGAATCCTATGAGAATACTCGACTGCAAGAGCGAGATATGCAGCGGCATTGCGAAGAATGCCCCGACAGTGCTTGAATATATCTGTGAGGATTGTTCGGGTCACTTTGACATGGTGAAGTCGTATCTTGATGCGGCAGGTGTTGAATATACCGTCAATCCGACTATTGTCAGAGGCCTTGATTATTATACACGCACCGTATTTGAGTTTGTGACGGATTCTATCGGCGCACAGGGTACTGTATGTGGCGGAGGACGTTATGACGGACTTATCGAGGAACTTGGAGGACAGCCTACGCCGTCACTGGGCTTTGCTATGGGCTTGGAACGTCTGCTTATGGTAATGGATGCTCAGGGAATAGAAATACCCAAACCGAATACCTGCGATTTGTATATTGCTCCCTTGGGCGAAGAAGCGGCGAAGAAAGCCTTTGTGCTTGTGAAGTCGCTCAGGGAATCATCTTTGATTGCCGAAACAGACATAATCGGCAGGGCGCTGAAGCCGCAGATGAAATATGCAAACAAGATAGGTGCAAAATACAGCATGGTAGTCGGAGGTGACGATCTGGCTGCAAACAAGGCTGTTGTCAAGAAAATGGATACTCATGAGCAGTTTGAAGTACCGCTCGACGATGGATTCATTGATAAGTTTTTAGAAATTTACATATCGCAGAGTCATAAGAGCGTGGCTGATGCGTTTGCCGGTGAACAATAATATATAACAAAATGTACAGCGGTTCGGATACTGCTGTACAAAATGTTTTTAAAGGAGTTTTTATGGGATTTTTAAGAGAGAAGAAAACAAACGAAACGAACGAGAAAAAAGAGAAGAAAAAAACCGAGAAGCCTGCGCCGAGGTTTAAGACGGCATATACTCAGACGTTTGATACATTCGGAGAGTGTAAGATCATTCTGGATACTGTAACGGGAGTAAACTATCTTTTCGTGGACAGCACAGGTTCGGCAGGGATAACTCCTCTGCTTGATCAAAACGGCAAGCCGGTTGTGTCTATAATCACAGCAGACAGCAAGGAGTGATACAGAAAAGTTTACGGCAATCGGTATTGAAAGACTGAAAATCATAATATTTTAAATTACCCCTTGTATTTTCTTTGATTTCGTTTTATGATAAATTAAGACGTTTATTTATGGAGGCAAGAATTATGGCAGAATTTATGACAGGAATGAAACGCACTCACTACTGCGGTGATCTGCGTATTGAAGATGTCGGCAAAGAGGTCACACTTTTTGGCTGGGTTGCTAAACAGAGAGATTTGGGTCAGCTTATCTTCATCGATCTGCGTGACAGAACAGGTATCACTCAGCTTTCGTTTGACGATACTACCGATAAGTCTGTTTTTGAAAAAGCAGCACAGTGCAGAAGCGAATATGTGCTCGGCGTTAAGGGTACTGTTATGGAGAGAAGCGCAAAGAGCAAAAAGATACCCACAGGCGATATAGAGGTCAAGGTCACGGAGCTTCGTATACTCGGCGAGAGCGAAACACCGCCTTTTGAGATAGTCGATAACTGCAAGACAGGCGAGATCACAAGGCTACAGTATCGTTATCTTGATTTAAGAAGACCCGAGCTTCAGCAGAATATTATGCTTCGTCATAAGATAGCTAAGGCTACGAGAGATTATTTCGACGAGAAGGGCTTTATCGAGATAGAAACGCCTATGCTCATCAAGTCTACTCCGGAGGGTGCGAGAGATTTCCTTGTTCCGTCAAGAATACACAAGGGCAGCTTTTATGCGCTGCCGCAGTCACCGCAGATATACAAGCAGCTTTGCATGGTCGCAGGCTTTGACAAGTATATGCAGATCGCAAGGTGCTTCCGTGACGAGGATCTTCGTGCAGACAGACAGCCCGAGTTTACACAGATAGATATTGAGATGTCCTTTGTTGATATGGAGGATATCCTCGAGCTTGGCGAGGGATTCATCAAGTATGTATTCAAAAAAACGCTTGATATAGATATTCCCACACCTTTCCCGAGATATACATATAACGAGGTTATGGAGAAGTATGGCTCGGATAAACCCGATACACGTTTCGGTATGGAGCTGTTTGACCTCACAGACGTTGTAAAGGACAGTGATTTTGTTGTCTTCAAGTCGGCAATAGAGGGCGGCGGAAGTGTCAGAGGCATTACCGCAAAGGGTGCGCTCAAAACCTATTCAAGAAAAGAAATAGACAAGCTGACAGAGTTTGCAAAGGGTATCGGTGCAAAGGGTATGGCTTGGATCAGAATGACAGATGACGGATATGCTTCGTCTTTTGCTAAATTCATGACAGAGGAACAAATGAACGCTGTTATCGATCGGGCAGGAGCTGAGAAGGGCGATGTAGTATTTATTATTGCGGACGCAAACGACACCAATGTAATGTCTATACTCGGTGCGCTCAGGCTTGAAGCAGCTAAAAAGCTTGAGATCAGGAGAGAGGGCTTCAACTTCCTGTGGGTAGTAGAGTTTCCGTTCTTTGAGTTTGACAAGGAATCGGGCGAATGGGTAGCTATGCACCACCCGTTCACATCTCCGACAGACGAGGCGCTCCGGCACCTTGAAGGTGACAAGAGCAAGGTATACGCTAAGGCATATGACATGGTCCTCAACGGAATCGAGCTTTCATCGGGTTCTATCAGAATTACAAATCCCGATCTGCAGAAGCGTATGTTCAGTATGCTGGGATTAAGTGACGAAGAGGCATACAGGAAATTCGGGTTCCTCACTGACGCATTCAAGTACGGCGCTCCGCCGCACGGCGGAATGGGAATCGGTCTTGACAGACTTGTTATGCAGATGATCAATGCCGCTACTCTGCGTGACGTTGTGGCATTCCCGAAAGTGCAGAATGCAAGCGAGCCTATGACTAATGCTCCCGCACCTGTTGACTCCCTGCAGCTTAACGAGCTTGGCATCGGTGTAATTTCTGACGAACAGGATCAAGAATAATATAACAAACGTCGATGTCCCCCGGGTCTCACCTGCCGTCGGGGACGGTTCCCAACCGGTTCGGTCGGTGCTTCTGCTGCGCAGAGGTCTCCCCCGGA
>OMYH01000054.1 GCA_900315255.1 uncultured Eubacteriales bacterium
CAGCAGAAGCACCGATCGAGCCGGCAGGCGAGACTAAAGATGCAAGCAAATTTGGTGCTCAGTCCGAAGGACGTGATTTAATCAGTGGTTCCTTAAATATAACAAACCGCCATGATATACTCTCCCAGATCCTTCACATAATACATACCCTCACGGTTTGACATTCTGCCCCGCAATTCTCCGCTGAAACTCTCCAACCGGAAATTTATCTTATCCATAGGGAAACTCATTCCCATACCTATCGCCTTGATATAGCTCTCCTTTAATGTCCAGAGCGTAATAAAAGCCTTGTCCTTATCGGGGCTGTCAGAAACGTACCGCTGCTCGTGTTCATCGCACAGCTTTTCGACAAGTCCATGTTTGATCTCTACTACCTTCTGAATATCTATCCCGACTTCCGATTCCGACAAAACGACAGCAGCATATTCCCCGCTGTGGCTTATGCTGAAATGTATATCGGGACGTTCGGCAAAATACGGCTTGCCATAATCGCCGAACTCTATCGTCATAGCGCTTGTGTCTATGCCGTATTCCTTCAACACGGCTTTTTTCAGGAGAGTCCTCCCGTTTGCGGTTTCGGCTTTCTTTCGTTCTCCCCTGACCTTACCTGTATAATCAAATCTTTCCGTATATATCATGACTCAAAATTCACCGACGGCTTGACATATACCGTTCTGTTCTTGACAAAAATAACCATACCCGGCTTTGCCCCCTGCGGCTTGCTGACATTTCTCACCTGCGTAAAGTCTACGGGTACCTGTGATCCGTCCTTTGCTTTGCTGTGATATGCGGCTATCATTGCCGCCTGCATTATCGCCGTATCGGTCGGTTCTCTGCCGTCTGTAATAAGTATCGTATGCGACCCGGGTATATCCTTTGTGTGCAGCCATATATCATTCTTGTTGGCTGTTCTGAGAGTCAGCGTATCGTTCTGCCTGTTGTTCCTTCCGACAAGAACCCTGAACCCGTCAGTTGTCATAAACTCCAGCGGCGGCAGCGGCTTTTGCTCCTTGCCCTTCCCCTTAGCGGCTTTGATGTAGCCTGTCTGCACAAGCTCTGCTCTTATCTCTGCAAGCTCTCGTTCGCTGCCCGCACGGCTAAGAGAATCGAAAACATTGTCTATATACACAAGCTCGTTTTTGGCGATCTCTATCTGTTCCTTCAGAACCTGCTCGGCGGTTTTAGCCTTGCGGTAATCCTTATAGAATTTCTGTGCGTTCTGAGAACCGCTTTTTGAGGGATCAAGCTTTATCCTGACCGTTGGCATATTCTCGTCATAGAAATTCTCCACATCGACAAACGGCAAACCTTTTTCTATCCTATAAAGATTAGCCTGCAGCAGATCGCCGTACACTCTGAGATGATCTCTGTCTGCACACTGCTTTAGCTCTGCTGTCTGAGTATTGATCTTTCTTGCAAGCCGCTCTGATATATTAGTCAGCAGTTTAAGCAGATCCTGCCCCTTGACCTTCATTCTTTCATCACGGTCACGCTCGAGATAAAAGGTGTCGAGCATTCCGGAGAAGCTCTCGTGACGTCTGACATTCATCAAAGTGCCGTACTGGGTGATCGCCATAAAAGAAATATCTTTATTCCTGCCCTTAGGCTCGCTCACAGAATACGGAACGCCTTTTCCCTCACGCACCTCGTTTGTCAGCTTTGTTATATAATAATCAAGCCGCTTTTTATACTGCGAATCTATCTCATTCGTCCGAAGCTCCTCTCCGCTTGTAACAAGATACTCGATCTCTCTGCAGACGATCGGCGATAATCCGAGTACTGTATTGAGTATCGCCTTGTTGAGCTGCTCGGGTACGGGATAATTCATCACGGCGCTGACTATCTTGGCGGGTTCGGTATTGAGCATACTGAGCTTATTCTGCGAGGGCGGCAGCTCGTACTTCATCATAGGCAGCACAAGCCTTTGAGTAGTCATTGTAGGATCGACACGCTTGAGTGCGTCTATAATAACGCCCTTATCATCTATGAAGATAATGTTGCTGTACTTACCCATTATTTCGATCGCCAGCGTCAGCATTACACTGTCGCCGAGTTCGTTGACTGCGTCAAAGTCGATAAGAATTATTCTCTCGAGATCGGGCTGACGAACATCGGAAACTCTTGCTCCGCACAGCTTTTTTCGCAGCAGCATACACAGCATAGGCGGCGATGAAGGGTTCTCGGGAGCGTTCTCGGTGAAATTCACTCTCGGAGAATTTGCCCTGGCAGACAAAAGCAGCTTTCTGTTGCCGGAAAATGTTCGCAGCGCCAGGATTATTTCATCTCTGTTCGGCTGATGTATCTGCGACACCCTTGCGCCGACAAGCTCACTTTTAAGTTCTTTAGTTAAAAATCGCACAAATGCTCCGTCAAGAGCCATTTTTCTCACCTTCTTTAAATCATCTTTTTTATTATACTACAAATCAATAAAGATTTCTACTATCAAACAAAAAATATATCTTCATTATTAAGGAGACACTGATTAAATTGAGTGCCGAAGTTGCGCCGTCAGATTTTGAGTGCAATTTGACAGTGCGGGTCTCCGGTGGAGACCTCTGCGCAGCAGAAGCACCGATCGAGCCGGCAGGCGAGACTAAAGATGCAAGCAAAAGTGGTTCCTTAACAAAACTCTCTGTATTTTTTATAATTATTGCGGAGGGGATCAATATGAAAAAGACGGTCATCATAATATCATGCCTGCTTCTCCTTGCTTCCGCAGTTATTGCGGTACGCATAGCCACGCCCGAGAATAAAGATTACGCAAAGGTAGAAGCCCGGCTCACACAGCGCACGGATTACACAGAGCCGAATGCTACCGAAAGCGGTTCATATATGAGAGAATATGTCTTCATATATAGTTATAACGGTACCGAACACCATGGAATCATAAAGGACGATGATCCCGACGAGTTTCCGCTTCCGGTAGGTGACAAAACGACTGTATACGTAAACAAAGAACACCCGGATGAGATAGTCCTGCCTGACAGAACCGCTCCCAAATCGTTCATTGATTATGTGGTACGTTACATAATAAGAGATAAAAACTACAGATCAAACCGCCGTACCCGATAAGAGTACAGCGGTTGTTTTTATCTCACCGTAAATCTCTGCACATCTGCGGCAAGCCCTGTTTTTGTATCTATATCAAAAATAACGCAGTCCATCTTGCAGTCGCCGTCTGCCCCGTCGAATCTCACGGGCATGCGTGTTCTGAACTTCTCTATCGCTCTCTCCTTCTTTACCCCGAGAACCGAATCCTCAACACCTGTCATGCCGACGTCGGTAATATACCCCGTTCCATTCGGCAATATGGTTTCATCGGCTGTCGGGATATGCGTATGCGTACCAAACACTGCAGACACTCTGCCGTCAAGATAAAAACCCATAGCGCGCTTTTCCGACGTCGCCTCCGCATGGAAATCAAGTATCCTTATTTTGCAGTCCTTTGTCTTTTCAAGAATATCGTCTATCATTCCGAACGGGTCGTCAAGCGGTTCAAGATACATCGTGCCGAGCAGATTGATCACACAAAGCTTATATCTGAGCATATCTATAACGACATACCCCCTGCCGGGCGCTGTTTTCGGATAGTTTGCCGGACGGATTATATTTTCGCAGCTGTCATAATAATCATAGCTTTCATATCTGCCAAATGCGTGATTGCCCGTTGTGATCACGTCCGCTCCGCTGTCAAAGATACTCTGCGCAGTTTTCGGCGTAATGCCCTTGCCGTTATATGAGTTCTCACCGTTCACTATAACAAAATCTATGCCGTGTTCCCGCTTGAATTTCGGCAGCACTCGCCTGAGATAGTCACACCCGTTTTCACCGCAAACATCACCTATACATAGAACCTTCATTTTTTCTCTCTCCTCAAACAAATACAAAAGCGGAACACGACCTGAAACGTCCTGCTCCGCCGAAATTTTTATTCAGCCTCGTTTGCGAGGTATTCTTCGATCTCCGCAAGAACATCGTCTGCGTTGAGTCCGTGTACGGCGCAAGCCTCTTCAAGAGTTTCTCCGATCGAAGCAGGGCAGCCTACACAGTGCATACCGCACTCCATAAGAACTGCTGCGATCCCTCTGTTATATTCAAGCATTTCGCCCATTGTTGTTTGTTTTGTGATCTCCATATTATCTCTGTCCTTTCAATATATTAGCAAATTCAAACCAATATAATAGGTTTTATCTTATTATAACCCTTTTATCATAATAAGTTGTGTACTATTCGTTAATTTTTTCACTTATGATACTTCGTGCCGCTGTTTATCGAAAAAGCGCGGTAAATCTGCTCGCACAGCATGACTCTTGCAAGCTGATGAGGAAACGTCATCTCTGACATAGAGAGTCTGAGGTCTGCCCTGTTTTTCACCTCATCGGAAAGCCCGTAGCTGCCGCCTATCACAAACGCCATGCTGCTTATCCCCCTCACGGCATTATCCGCAAACAGTTTTGCAAGCTTTTCCGAGGGTATCTGTCTGCCCTCTATGCACATCGCCGTAACAAATGTATCACGGCTTATTTTTGACAATATTCTCTTTCCCTCGCTTATGAGCGTGTTTTTTATTTGGGTATCGTTGGGTGCGTCGCTTATCCTTTCCTCATCGACCTCGATGATCTCAAAACGACACATCGTCTGCAGCCGCTTTGAATATTCCGCCGCGGCTTCCCTGAGATATTTCTCCTTTAGTTTTCCCACAGATATTATACTTATTCTCTGCATATCACACCTCAAAACAGAACCGCTTTCCCGTTCGTCACAACCGGCGCTACGTCAAGCGTATAGTCCACATCAACGCTCATACCCTGCGACATAAGATTATTCAGCGACTCTCTGTATGCGATCTCAGGCATATTATTCTCCTGACTTAAATGCGCAAGGACAAACCTTCTCGTTCCGCTCTTTACAAGCTTCGGCAATAATCCTGCGCATGATCCGTTAGACAAATGACCCATATCCGACAGTATTCTTCTCTTAAGCGGGTACGGATAAGGTCCTAACATCAGCATATTTACATCGTGATTAGACTCTATGACTACGGTATCGCAGCCATACAAAGCATTCTCTACAGCTTCGGAAATATACCCCAGATCGGTAGCAAGCGCAAACCTTGCCGTGCCTAAGTCAACTCTGTAGCCGCAGCCCTCTGCGCAGTCATGTGAGATCGGAAAGCTATCTATATGCATATTATATAGCTCTACACCGCCGCTGCCGATTATCCTACAGTCTGTTCTGTCATCAACGTAACCGCTCTTTACCATCTCGTCATATGTACCCTTTGTCGAAAAAACAGGTATCCCGAACTTGTTCGCAAATACCCTCACACCGCTGACATGGTCGCTGTGTTCATGTGTGATAAACACCGCCCTGACTGTTTTCGGGTCGATATTGTTGTCAAGCAGCGCACTGATCGTCTGCTTTGCGCTTCGCCCGACATCTATAAGTATACCCTCGCCGCCGCTTGATAAATAGTAGCTGTTCCCCTTGCTGCCGCTGAACAGCGGAATAAGCTTTGACATTGTTCCGACTTCCTTTTCTTCTCATACACTCTAAAAAAGCCGTTTCTTAAGGAATTCCTACCCCTAAAAAACGGCTGCTCTGATCTTAGCGCTACTGTTAGAACACAGACCTTCTGATTCCCATGAAACCATACCTGAAAAAACAAACGCTCCTGCATGAATGAACGGGGACTGTCTGTGTGCGGTATTACCTTAAATTACTTTCGTCAACGCTTTCCATCACTGTAACACGTCTGATGTCTGCGCCTACAGAAACGAGCTTTTCGATTATCTTTTCATATCCTCGCTCGATGTATTTGATATCCTCTATCTCAGTCGAACCCTCTGCAGCAAGACCTGCGATAACCATAGCAGCTCCTGCTCTGAGATCGAGCGCTCTCACCTTTGCGCCTCTGAGCTTCTCTCTTCCGTGAATATAAGCAACGTTGCCGTTGTCGATAATATCTGCTCTCATCTTCCGCAGCTGAGGAATATATGAGAACCTGTTCTCCCACACACATTCCATAACCCTGCTTGTACCCTCTGCGGTAGACAGCAGCGCAACAAACTGCGGCTGCATATCTGTCGGGAATCCCGGGTGGGGCATTGTCTTGAGCTTACAGGCTTTGAGCTGTCCTTCTCTTATCACCCTGACGGATTCGTCATGTATCTCGACTGTTGTTCCCGTGTCACGCAGCTTCGAGATTATCGACTCCAAATGTTCGGGGGTCACGTTTTTGATAAGAACATTTCCTCCCGTTGCGGCAACTGCCGCCATGTATGTTCCCGCCTCGATCTGGTCGGGAATGATCGAATATGTGCAGCCGTGAAGGCTGTCAACTCCTCTGATCTTGATCGTATCGGTGCCTGCGCCTCTGACATTTGCGCCCATAGCCATCAGGAAATTCGCAAGATCAACTATATGCGGTTCTTTGGCGGCGCCCTCGATAATTGTAACGCCGGGCGTCTTTACCGCCGCAAGCATTGCGTTCATGGTCGCACCCACGGAAACTATTTCAAAATTGATGGTAGTTCCGGCAAGCTGATCCGACTCAAGCTTTATCTTATCAAAAAGGATATCGCACCTTGCACCGAGCGTTTCAAACGCTTTCAAATGAAGGTCGATCGGTCTTTCACAAAAGCTGCAGCCGCCCGGATACGGCACAAGCGCATTGTGAAACCTGCCGAGCAGTGCTCCCAGAAGATAATAGGACGCTCGCATATCGCTTACAAGGCTTTCACAGGTTACGTTGGAGTTTTTTATTCCTCTCGGGTCGATCTCTACCACAGAATCGCTCTTTCTGTCTATCACAGCTCCCATATGTTCAAGTATGGCAAGAATAACAGACACATCTCTTATTCTCGGCAGATTTTCGATCACACACGGCTCATCACAAAGCACAACTGCAGGGATTATCGCCACAGCAGCATTCTTTGCACCGCTTATCTCGATCTCACCGTACAGCTTTTTTCCTCCGTTAATAATAAATTTATCCACAAAGACACACTCCATTATTATTTTTTACACTCAAATCGTGTCTTTTAACCGTATAAAAAAGACTGCCTAATACCTTGAACAGCAGTCGTTAAATAACCCCAAAAATACGGTTAAGAAATAACACCCGACAAATAATCTTATTTGCCTGTTTTATAAATTCCCTAAATAAGATAATAATATAAAACTCCGCAAATGTCAATATTAATCCGTGACATTACAAAAAAATATCAAAACCAACAATATTATTCTATCGGAGGTTCGTGAAATTCGGCTATATCCATACCGGAACGATACATATCGAGCTTTTCTTTATCGTAGTCCTCCAGGTCCTTTACACCCGAAAGCCTTTCGACATGATGACGCAGCTCATGGGCAAAGGTATGCCTGAGCTTCTCACGAAACGACGCATTGTCAAGCCACCCGTATAACGTCATGAACGACCCGTAATATATCACGATCTGACAGCCCGTGACATTTGTCTGATACTCTCCCATAACAAACAGCTTCTGCCCCGATTTGCTTTCGGGATGAAGCTTCGCCTGCTCCGAGAGTACAACGCCGCCCGTAAGCCCGTTAAACAAAGCTTCGGGCGTTTCGTCTATGATATCTTCAAGCATTTGTGATACTTTTTCATATGTTTTCATATTATTTCACCTTCCGTTTATTATAATTAGGAGCTTATTTGAAATTTGCAATGTGCAATGCGAAATGATTTCTCACAACAGCCTTCTGTCGGCGAGCGCCGACGGGCAAATTCCGCCCTGCTTTATTGTTAACGATAGACTTTCCCGCACATTAGCCTTCTCCCTCGGGAGAAGGTGGCGGCTTTAGCCGTCGGATGAGGGGGTCGGCGAGCGCCGACGGGCAGATTCCGTCAGGATTTATTGTTAACGATAGACTTTCCCGCACAATAGGTTTATTTCTTATCGACCATAATGAATGGGTCGGCGGTCGCCACACGGCGACAGGCAGATTCCGTCCAGCTTTATTGTTAACAATAGACCTTTCCGCACATTAGCCTTCTCCTCAAGGAAAAGACTATGTTATGACTCTTTCCGAGAATTACATAACACAGCAAGATTCCGCACAATAATCCCAACTCCCCCTAAAGACTGTAAGTTATATGGGATTATTGAAGAAAACCCACATAAAATCGGGACTTTTGACATGAATCCCAAATAAAACATTGTTCTAAGGAAATGTGGGATTATTGGGCAGCAATGCGGCTGCCTGCGTCGGGTTCAGAGTGAATTCAGCTGTCATTTATGAACGGATCACGGTGACTCCCGCCTTTTCAAGGCGTTCTATATATTTTTTCGTTTCACGGTCGATGATGTCCCCGGGGGTAACTATCGGTACTCCGGGAGGATATGCATAGATATATCCATTGCAGATCATATCCTCCGGTGTATTGCCGTCGGCTTTTCTCGGTTGGGGTATGCCGATCACCATATCGGGTACGTCACTGTATTCAATAAGCTTGTCTATATCAAGCAGAGCAGCTGCAAGGCGGTCGAAGCCCTCGTCACTGTCGCATACAGACGTCATTGCAACAGCATAAGACGGATATGACATTTCAAGCTCGATATGATACTCTTCTCTGAGTATCTCCATAAGACGCACTCCGCTTATATTCGTGTGTGAGGCAGCTATCACTATCTTGCCCTTGTCAAATGCATAAAACCCGTGCCGTTCGATACTGTCATTTCCATGACACAGCACACGCAGATGTCTGAGATTTTTCATCTTCTCGCCGAATCTCCCGAGCCTTTCGCAGTACCGTCCGAATGCGGCTTTACTGTCACTCAAAAAATCAAAGCATATATCCATCGAAGACATCAGCGCATACGACGGACTGCTTGTCTGAAATACCGATAAATAATGCTCGAATACCCTGTGATCTATAAAATCACCCTGCAGATTCGCCACAGCTGTCTGTGTAAGCGACGGCAGGGTCTTGTGCAGACTTGATACTACTATATCCGAACCGCCTTCTATCGGTTCTCCCTCACTGCTCACGCTGCAAAACCGCTGGTGCGCTCCGTGCGCATTGTCAGTGATAAGCGGTATGCCGCAGCTGTGTACAATGTCTGCAATAGCTCTTATATCGCTTATTACTCCCTCGTAGGTCGGCGATGTGATAACTACCGCTTTTGAGTCGGGGTACTGTCGGAGAGCTTCGGCAACGCTTTCGGGCTTTATATCCATACATATTCCGCTGTGCGCATCCTGTTTGGGATATATAAAATGAATATCAAGATCATTTATCTCGCACGCATTGAAAACCGACTTGTGGCAGTTGGCTGCGATAATTATCTCGCTGCCGTAACTCACTGCCGCAGACACTGCCGAGAGTATGCCGCAGGTCGTACCGTTGACCAGCATATATGAATACTGCGAGCCGAAAAGCCTCCTTGCCTTTTCCTGCGACCGCTTTAATATCCCGTGCGGATCGTGCAGGTTATCGAAGCCGTATATTTCGGTAATATCAATATCATACGGCAGCTCGTGCGGCAAAAACTCTTTGTTTCTCTTATGCCCGGGCATATGGAACGGGTACATATCCGACGAAGAATATGCTTCAAGCTCTTTTAACAGGGATCTCTTGTCAATATTCACTGAGATCACCTATATAGTCCTTTACGGAATCAGGTATCTTATCGCTGTGTTCCGTGATAAAGCCGACGATATCATCGGTGTGTTCCCGTACATTATTATAGATCTGATCGCCGATCATCTTTTTGAATATTTCAAACAGGTCGTTGTTCTCGAGAACATCATTCACTATGTCGTTAGTCACGACATGAACCTCATCGTGCAGGAATTCGAGCGTCCGAAGCTCTATATTGACCTTTGCGTATATGCTGCCCGCGTCCACACTGTAGCGTGCAGGTATCTCTATGGTCATGTTTTCGGGATCAATATTAATTTCCGAATTTGATAATCTGATCTTACCGAGAACATATGTAACCGCAAATTCGGGCAATTTCAGCTTGCCTGCATAAGCGTCTGATATTTCAATACAGATAACATCGTCGGAAAGATGAATATCTGCGTTGGCTGAAACACCTACGTCGAAACCCCGGTAATCGACACAGGCATACAATCTGCACGGCGAATCGGACTCGATGTCGATATAAGCAGCCTTGGGCTTCAGATCGCCCTCAAAATGCCCGTTTTCGTCTGCACGGTCTATTAGATATGCTATTAACCCGTTAATGCTTTCTTCATCGAGGTATGACTCACTGTTCAGGAATGCGTCCTTTGCCAACTGCGTGACGATCTCATTGGACGGCTGCGCTGTATATTTGTCTGTATTGTCGTCCTGCATGATCATGGCAGCGCAGATCAATGCTCCGAGTATGAACAGCAGCAGGATCATCAATAATATAAGCAGTATATTTTTGATTATTCTTTTTATGGCGAACACCCCTTTGTTGAAATTCGGAATGCAAAATTTTGGAAAATTAGGAAAGACAGATCACAGCCCGATATACATAATTCCTTAAGTCTTCAGTCCTGATCACACCTGTCATTTCAGCTCCGCAATGGTAACACCTGCTTCGCCCTCGCCGTACACACCAAGACGGAACGTTCTTACATACTTGCAGGTTTTAAGGTACTTATGCACTTCGTTTCGGAGTACGCCCGTACCCTTGCCGTGAATTATGGTGAGTCTGCCTATATTCATAAGTATAGCGGAGTCGATGGCATTTTCAAGCTCCATTATAGCCTCGACTGCCGTCATGCCTCTGAGGTCGACCTCGGTTACCGCCTTTACGTCAACGTTGCTCCTGTTAACCGCACGCTTCGAGCCTGTATAGGTGGTCTTGCTTTTCTTCGTGTTTACAAGCCTGAGTTCGGAAACGTTTACCCTCGTCTTGATAATGCCTGCCTGAACAAGCACCTTGCCTGAGCTGTCGGGCGGTTCGAGAACGGTGGCGTTCCTGTCTATTTCAAAGATCAGCACCTCGTCGCCTGCTATGAGCGGTCGTGGCAGAACATAACCCTCGTTTGTCTTTTTTGCGGCAACGGGGTCAGCGGTCTTTTCAAGCTCCTTGATCTTGCTTCTGAGCTTCGCCTTGTCGGATTCTCCCGAATCGATATGCTTCTTTGCCTCGTCCATCTCGTCCATGAGCGACTGTGCCTGCGCCCTTGTCTTGGTGAGGATCTCCTGCGCCTGCTGCCTTGCTCTGTCCAGCTCTCTCTGTGATTCCTTCTGTACACGCGCAAGCTCCTGCTCCGCCCTCACCTGTGCCTTGACTGCCTTGCGCTGCGCGTTCTCTATCTCCTTTGCTTTCCGTTCAAGCTCCTGCTGACGTGTTTCAAGCGCCGTAACGACATTCTCAAACTCACGGTTCTCGCTCGATACAAGCTGCTCTGCACGTTCGATAAGCTCATGCTCCATGCCGAGCCGCAGAGATATTGCAAATGCGTTTGATCTTCCCGGAACGCCTATAAGTAATTTGTATGTCGGTCTGAGAGTAGCAACATCAAATTCACAGCTGCCGTTCTCAACGCCCTTTGTCTGCAAAGCAAACTCTTTCAGCTCCGCATAGTGAGTAGTGCAGGCTGTTCTGACGTTCTTCGAGCGGAATTTCTCCAGAATAGCTATCGCCAGTGCTGCGCCCTCAACGGGGTCTGTTCCGGCTCCAAGCTCGTCGAGAAGCACAAGAGAATTGCTCGTGCAGTTTTTCAATATGTCTATCGTATTTGTGATATGAGCCGAGAACGTCGAAAGCGACTGCTCGATACTCTGCTCGTCGCCGATATCCGCAAACACACTGTCGAACACACTGAGTCGGCAGTTATCCGAGGCAGGGATCATAAATCCGCACATCGCCATCAGACTGAGCAAGCCGATGAGCTTCAGCGACACGGTCTTACCGCCCGTATTCGGACCCGTAATTATCAGCGTGTCGAAGCTCTCTCCGAGCACTACATCGGACGCTACGACCTTATCGGGGTCTATGAGCGGATGACGAGCTTTCTTCAGGTCGATAATACCCTTGTCATTCATTATCGGCAACGAAGCTTTCATCTTGTATGCAAGCTCTGCCTTTGCAAAAATAACGTTAAGCTCTACTGCCGCTTCATAGCTTTTTATGACATTATTAGCTATGTCGCCGACCTCGCTTGACAGCATATATAGTATTCTCGCTATCTCGTCAAGCTCCTTTGATTCAAGCACCTTGATCTCGTTGTTGGCTTCCACCACCGACATAGGCTCGACAAATATCGTCTGTCCGCTTCCGCTTGTATCGTGAACAAGTCCGGGAACATTGCCCCTGCACTCCGCCTTTACGGGAATAACGAACCTTCCGTTTCGCATGGTAATGATATTATCCTGCAGGTACTTCTGCACAACGCTGCTTCTTATCATCTTTTCAAGCTGCTCTCTCGCTTTTGACGAGGTCATCCTTATCTTTCGTCTGATCGAAGCAAGCTCAGGTGACGCATTGTCGGCGATCTCGTCCTCGGAAAGTATAGACGACGTTATCTTATCCTCAACATATCGTGAAGGCAGCAGCGTATCAAAATATACATCGAGAACCGTACTGCCAGACTGCGCTTTTTTTCTCCAGTCCTTCAAGGTTCTGATAACGTGCAGCACCCGGGCTGTCTGCAGCAGTTCTTTTGCCGAAAGCGACGAACCCGTTTTTGCACGCTTCAGGCTGTCAGTAATGTCGGAAAGTCCTCCGAACGCAGGGCTGCCGAATCTGCCCGACAGAGAATGCGCGTCGCTTGTTTCCTTTAAAAGAGCGTTCACTTTATCGAGCTTTTTCGCAGGCGTAAGCGACAGCATTTTGTTTTTTGCGTCCTCGCAGCTTGTGAGCTGAGCGGCACGCTGCAGTATTTTATCAAGCTCCAACGCTTTATAATGTCTGTTATATGAATCATTATTATCTTTTATATTATCCATTATATCACCCCTTGTCATCGGTTGTATTTCTTATCATTTTATAGAATTCAAGTGTTTTCATTTCTTTACCTATACGCATTGTACAGTAGTATTCGGTTATATTTCCGAGGGAAAATGTCGATTTGTCCGACAATCTGAAAGAGAACAGCTTGTTAAACTCCGAATACACGCAGTGCCGCATGGCATTAGTGAGCGTTTTGCCGATAAAAAAGCTTCTCTCGATGTGTTCGGTATTATTGGTATATTTCTCAAAACAGCTGCCGCAGATGATCTGACCGCTCTCCGGCAGAAAACGCATATTGTCGTCCTCATAACATCTGCAATCCCGGCAGCACACAAGATCGGGCACATATCCCGAGATCGTCATAAGACGCAGTTCAAAGATACATTTCACAAGCTCCGTCGGGCGCTTATCGTTTGCAATCATATATAGAGAATTAAGTATCAGCCGAAGCTGCTCCTCTGCATTTACATCTCTCGGAGCAAGGTGTTCGATCAGCTCACAGAAATACTGCGCAGCAGACATCTTTTCAACATCCTGACGAAGCGGCATAAACACATCCTTAGCGTGTGCGTCGTCGATAGTATAGATCCCCTTTGAATTTAAAAATATGTCAAAGCAGGAGTAGGTGATCAGACCTGTCGCCGTATTTTTAGAGCTTTTGATACTGCCTGTACCGTTGGCAAACGCACGGATAACGCCTCTATCTCTGGTCAGTACCGTCACTACCTTGTTGCCCTCTTTGATTTTCTGTTCTCTTATAACAAGACCGTCTGTGCTGAAGTTCATTTTCTTCCTCCGGGCTGTTGATTATATTTTTTATAGCTGCATATTTCAGATAGTCGCCCACACTGCCGCTGTTCACAAAGCTTATCCATGCTTCCTTTTCATTCATAGCAAATACCTCCGTATATATCGATTAAGGTTTCTGCTATTATTATACGCAGGAGCGCAGGGAGTTATTAGTTTAATCAGTGGTTCCTTAATTCTAAGATGAGTACGGTCACACTTCTTAAAGCGTGCAGGGGTCGGCGGTCGCCGCACGGCGACGGGCAAGTTCCGTCCTGCTTTATTGTTAACTATAGTCTTTTCCGCATAATAAGTTTATTTCTTATCGACCATTATGAAGGCGGTCGGCGGTCGCCGCACGGCGACGGGCGAGTTCCGTCCTGCTTTATTGTTAACAATAGATTTTGCCGCACATTAGCCTTCTCCCTCGGGAGAAGGTGGCAACCGAACGGCTGACGGATGAGGGGGGATTACTTAAAACTTAAAACTGAAAACTTAAGACTTAAAACTTAAAAATGGTGAGGAATCAGGCTGTGTTAGGTCATTTGTGCAAGTTATCAGTTCAAAGCTCAAAGTTCAAAGCTGAAATAAAAATTTTGTAACTATTCAGCACCCCCACACCAAATCTGATTGAACCGACCTGACAAAGCCATCTCAATCGCGTGATAAGAATCAAATCCGTTTTTTCGGGCGG
>OMYH01000055.1 GCA_900315255.1 uncultured Eubacteriales bacterium
CTTATGCTCCACTATCCAATCCTTATCTCCTGATACAATTACAAGCATTACTGCTAGAGATTGGATTGTTAAAGCGTTTAATTAAAGATTAGTATAAAAATAAAAAACAATCTGTGAGTTCGGACGCTGACACTAACGCAGATCATTTTAAGAATAAGAAAATCTCCGACCTGAATAAATCAAATCGGAGATAAAAAGCATATTCAATCGGTAATTACTTTACCATGTTAGCAACTTCTGCTGCGAAATCGTCCTGACGCTTCTCGATACCCTCGCCCTTCTCAAAACGAACGAACTTTGTGATAGCGATATTACCGCCAAGCTTCTTAGCAACAGCTGCTGTGTATGTCTTGATAGTGAGCGAGCTGTCCTTAACGAACTCCTGATCTACAAGGCAGTTCTCCTTATAGAACTTGCCAACCTTACCCTCAACGATCTTTGCGAGAACCTGCTCAGGCTTGTTAGCCATCTTGGGATCCTGCTTCATCTGAGCGATCATAATCTCCTTCTCATGCTCGATTACCTCTGCCGGAACGTCCTTCTCCTCAAGGTACTGTGTGTTGAGAGCTGCGATCTGCATAGCAACGTCTGTGCCGTACTCTACGAACTCTGCGCTTGCGGGATCGAGGTCTGTATCAAATGCAACGAGTACGCCGATCTTGCCGCCTGCGTGTACATAAGCTACGCAGGGACCGTCATACTTCTGGAAACGTCTGATCTTAATGTTCTCACCGATAGTCTGGATCTTCTCCTGGAGAAGGTCTGCAACTGTCATTTCTGTGCCTGCTGCCTTGCACTGTGCAAGTGCGTCAACATCGGCAGGATTCTCTGCCATAACAGTATCTGCAAGGGTCTTAACAAAGCCCTGGAAATCTGCGTTCTTTGCAACGAAGTCTGTTTCTGCGTTTACCTCTATAGCCACACCTGCGTTGCCTGCTGCGTTTGTAACTGCATAAGCTACGCCCTCTGCTGCGATTCTGCTTGCTTTCTTGGCTGCCTTTGCAAGACCCTGCTCTCTGAGGAAATCAATAGCGGCGTCCATATCGCCGTTAGCCTGGGTCAAAGCCTTCTTACAATCCATCATACCGCAGCCGGTCTTTTCTCTGAGCAGCTTTACGTCCTGTGCTGTAAATGCCATTTTATTCAACCTCCAATATATTAATAAGTTCTGTTTAATCTCATATATCGGAGTACAACAAAATCTGTCATACTCCGAACAAATATTATTTAATCAGCGGGTATTAAATTATTCCTTAGCGAGTGTCGGCTTAGCTTCCTCTTCAGCCTCGTTCTCTGCCTCGTCATCTCTTGCAGCTGCGCCCATCTGACCCTCATGACCCTCGATGATAGCGTTAGCTATTGTGCCTGCGATGAGTCTTACTGCTCTGATAGCGTCGTCGTTGCCGGGGATCACATAGTCGATCTCATCAGGATCACAGTTTGTATCTACGATAGCAACTATCGGAATACCAAGCTTCTTAGCCTCTGCAACTGCGATTCTCTCCTTGCGGGGATCTACGATGAAAAGTGCGCCCGGAAGCTCGCCCATGTTCTCGATACCGCCCATGAACTTCTCGAGCTTCTCGATCTCGTGTCTGAGGTTGATTACCTCTTTTTTCGGGAGCAGATCGAATGTGCCGTTCTCTTCCATCTCACGAAGCTGCTTTAATCTTGCGATTCTTCTCTTGATCGTAGCAAAGTTTGTGAGCATACCGCCGAGCCAACGTGCGTTTACATAGTAAGCGCCTGCACGGAGAGCCTCTTCCTTAACGGAATCCTGAGCCTGCTTCTTTGTACCTACGAAGAGTACGCTCTTGCCCTCTACAGAGAGATCACGAACGAATGCATAAGCCTCTTCAAGCTTTCTTACTGTTTTCTGAAGGTCGATGATATAGATACCGTTACGCTCTGTGTAAATGTACTCTGCCATCTTAGGGTTCCATCTTCTTGTCTGGTGACCGAAGTGTACGCCTGCCTCCAGAAGCTGTTTCATTAATACTACTGCCATTTTTTATTTCCTCCTTGGTTTTTTCCTCCACAGGGCAGCCTCGAACCACTTGTTACAAGCACCCGTCCGATTTACTCCTGTGTGCGTAATGCCATAATATTATACTACAATCGAAACACGATTGCAATAGGTAATTTAATATTTTTTCTGACAATCTTGTTACTTTACCACACTTTTACCTCTCCAGCTGCCCTTTACCCATCTGATCGACACTATGATCCCCCGGAGTATCTCATCAGCCGCCATGGCGATCCATACACCGACAAGACCCATACCGAAAACGATACCTAAAACAAATGCAAACAGTGCAGAAACTCCCCACATAGACGCTATGCCGAGATATGTCGGGAATTTCACATCTCCCGCGGCTCTCATGGAATATATAATGATAAGATTGCATGTCCTGCCTATCTCCAGTATAACAGCTATCATCATTATCTGCCTGCCGAGTGTGATCGACTCTGCATTATCGGTAAACACCGCAAGTGTATAAGGCGACAACAGGAAATTAGTCAAAGCTATTCCCACGGATATAATCAACGACGGCACAAGCGACTTTACAACCCTCTTAAATGCGAAATCATACTTCCCCGCACCCACCGCATGACCTACTATTATCTGCGTTGCAACAGCCACCGATATTGAATACAGATAAGAAAAATTCGTCAGCGTACCGCAGTATATTTTAGTGTTGATAGCCACTATTCCCATAGAATTCACGATAGCTGTAATGACTATCTGCGATATATTATACGATATATTCTCACCTGCCGTAGGAATACCGAGCTTTATAAGACTTGACAATATATCCTTCGGAAACGGTTTCAGATATTTTATCGAAATATCCCCGTCTATTTTCAGCTTGAAGTATATTACTATAACAACAAGTGCAATAAACCTGCTGAACACGCTCGATATCGCCACTCCCGACGCACCGAGTCCGAAAGCCTTCAGCGGTCCGTACAGGAACAAATAATTTCCTCCTATATTCAGAATGTTTGTAACAAGGGCGGACACCATGCCGAAAACCATCCTGCCGTTGCTTCGGAGTATCTGATAAAACGTATCACTCAGCGCCTGCAGAAATATAAATCCTCCCACAAGCTTCATATAGATCACAGCGTCTGACATCATCTCCTCGGGCAGACGCATTAGCTTCATCATACTACCGCTGAATATAAACACTACTGCGCTTATGGTCACACTCAGCACAAGATTAAAGCCGACGGATACGGTATATATTCTGTTTATCTTGTCAAACTTTTTCGCACCGAGATACTGCGACACAACTACGCCCGCAGCGCTTGAAATTATTGTAAAAGCGAGAGTAAGAAATCCGAGTATTTGATTTGCATTACCTACCGCACCAACTGCCGTATCCGAATATCGCGTCAGCATGAGCGAGTCGGCATACCCGATGAGCATTGACAAAAACGCCTGCACAAAAACAGGCAGAGCGAATTTTATCAAAGGGGCATTTATATCAACAACGTCTTTTTTATTCTGTATTCTGTTTTCCGACACCTTATCACCGCCATAAAAAATTTAAACAAGGAGCTAAGGAGACACTGATTAAATCGAGTGCCGAAGTTGCGCCGTCAGATTTTTAGGCAAATTGTGCGAAAAATCCGCAGGAATACTGACGTATTTCAAGGAATCCGTTTGTCGGCAGGATATTTGACCCACCGACGACAAACGCAGGTCCCCCGCCGCCTATAGAGTTGTGCGGCTCTCCGGCGGAGAACTCTGCACAGCAAAAGCAGCGAACAAGCATACCGGCGAGACCCAAAGCAAATTTACGTCTTTTATAATAATAGATAATATCACATAATCGCTTGTTTTTCCACCTAAAAAATAAAAAAGGTTATTTTTTTTACTTTTAAATCATATATTTTGCGTTAAAGAGGTGATCTTATGAGCTGCAGAATAGCAGAGCTTCGTCACAAAGAGGTGATCAACCAATCCGACGGTATGCGATTGGGCTTTGTTGACGATGTTGAGATAAACACAAAGACCGCACAGCTTGTTTCAATAGTAATATACGGCAGGCTGAAGCTTTTCGGGATACTCGGCAGATACGACGACACCGTTATACCGTGGTGCGACATCAAGCTTATCGGCGAGGATACCATACTCGTAACGTGCGCAGGCAGACCGAGAAAAAAGAAACGCAGAATAATCTGTTAAACGTCCTTCCCATGTAACAAAAGCCTTCTCCCGAAAGAGAAGGCCCGATTATTTGGCTGCAGAAAAAATAAATTAAAATATGCGGCAATAAAGATATGTTGCATATAAAGTTGGGCGGTAATTGCCTGCGGTCGGCGGGCAAACACTCGCTGGCAATATGCGCAAAAAATTTTCAAAACCTGTATTATTGTGCCCGCGTCGAAAACTGTATCCCTAAGGACGGTCAGAGGTCGCTCGACCGCCCGTTTTGTTTTTTATGTAAATATCACTCTGCCGACTCTATAGCCGGTGTATCGTGATGCGCACACTCATTTATCGTGGTGTTTGTCGTGTTTGAAAGCAGACCCTTTGCAGGCTCGGCAACGCTTGCTACAAGCTGTCTTAATTCATCGTTAAACGGCTGGCCGTTGAGGGCTTTATTTTCAACATCAAGCTTTTTCATAAGCTCGGGGATACCCGACAGCGTGTCGATAAGCACATTGCCCGTGCCGCCTGCCGGCGCAGGTGAGCTTCCGCCGATATTGACAAACTCTGCGTTCTTTCCGAGACTTGCCATGATCTCTGCTGTCTTGGTTGCGATGGTAATACGCGCTTCCGTTTCTATCTTGATCTTCTCGATCTCGAAGTTGACCTTTTCATTTGAAGCACGAGCCTCTGCAAGCGCTCTCTCACCTTCGGCACGCGCGATCAGCCTCTGCTTCTCTACCTCTGCTTCTGCAAGACCCTTCTGCTTGATTACGTCTGCCTCTGCAAGACCCTGCTGTCTGGTAACGTCGGCAACCGCAGTACCCTCACGGCGTGTTTTCTCTGCTATTGCATCTGCCGTAGCCTTCGTTGCGTTAGCCTCACGCTGCGCAACCTCAACTGTTGCGTCTGCACTTATCCTGCGGACATTAGCGTCTGCCTCAGCCTGTATTCTTGCACGCTGCTTCTCGGCTTCTGCCTTTGTAGCGATAACCTCTTTCTCCTTGATAGCCGCAAGGTTTTCCTGCTCCTGCTGTACGACCTTGATACGGCCCTGCTGCTCTGCAACCTCCTGCAAACGGATCGTGTGCTGCAGTTCACCTGCGATCGCTGCGTCTGCGTCGGCTTTGTCTGTTTCTGCCCTAAAACCTGCTATTCTCAGATTGTTGTCACGGCGCTTCGCTGCAACTGCAAGCTCGGAATCAAGCTCTGTCTGAGCTGCGATCTGCTCACTCTCGGCTTTCTGCGTACGTACTGCCTGATCAACAACGGCTCTCTTGTTCTCTGCTTCACGGCGCTTATCTTCCATGTCGAGAGCTGCGATATTGTCATAGTAGCGATTGTTGTCGGTAATGTCCTGAATATTCAGCGACACAAGCTCCATGCCCATGTTTACCATTTCGTCGGATACTATCTTGCGGACATTGTCGGCAAATATAACCTTATCCCTGAGTACCTCTTCCGGAGTCATCGAGGCAACTATATCACGAACAGCACCTGTAAGTGTAAGTCTTACATCGTTTTTGATACCGTTCTGACCTCTCTCTTTAAAAGAGATAATAGCCTTTTTCAGATTGTCAAGATCCTGTGTGTCGGGGCGGATCTGAGCTGTCCAGTCGATCACTATCGGAACGGAAGTCTTCGTCTTGACCTCGTCCTTGTCGGCAGTAACGGTGAGCATACACAAATCGAAATACTGTGCCTTGCGGAATATCGGAATAACGAATCCGCCGCCTGACACCTTTATAACAGGTTCCTTGCCGCCCGTAATGATGAGCGCCTTGTCAATGTCCGCCACTTTGTATATCATACACATGAATATGACGACTACAGCAACTATTATTGCAGCGGGAATTATGATCGGTAAAAGTTCTAACATAAAAAAAACCTCCTTGGCGATTGCATTTAGATTTGCAATCATTTTTAAAAATATTTATCATAACTAACAGAAACTTTTAATATTTCGGTTAATTATTAGCTATGGATAGTTAAAAAAGGATAAAAAAATTGCGAGGAAATTGACAGACCCCACCAAACTATGCTTTTCACAGATCTGCACCGATAATATATGTATGCAGAAATGGGGTCTGCATATTTGACAGACCCCACCAAAAAGCTTTATTAAATTGTCGACTGATCGTTTCCTCTCGAATCATTGATAAAAGATTATCACTTTTTTCGACATTTGTCAATACTATTTTATGAACAAATTGTAAATATTACAGGTGATATTTTTCGCATATATTCAGTTACTCACCGAAGCTTATTCCGAGATCCTTTGCTGACTGAACTATCTGACAATCAACGGGTACTTCCTTGAGCTTTCCTGCGATCTCCTCAAGCGGAATTGCGACGATTTCTTCACCCTTGAGAGCAACCATCTTGCCGTAGTCCTTGTTGATGATAAGATTAGCGGCAGCTACACCAAAGCGAGTGCAGATGAATCTGTCGTATGCGTCGGGACTCCCGCCTCTTTGGAAGTGTCCGGGTACGGTTACTCTTGTTTCCTGACCTGTAGCCTCCTGAATCTCCGCAGCTATCTTGTAGGAGATAGACGGATACGCAAGCTCTGCGATAGCCTGCTTTTTCTTTTTCTTCGGAAGCGCAGCTATATCCTTCGATATTGCGCCCTCTGCAACTGCGAGGATAGAGAAGTTCTTCCCCTCTCTCGTTCTCTTTTTGATCGTTTCGATTACGGAATTAATATCGTACGGTATTTCGGGAATTAGAATAACGTCAGCGCCGCCTGCGATACCTGCATAAAGTGTGAGCCAGCCTACCTTATGTCCCATTACCTCAACAATAAACACTCTGCCGTGAGATGTAGCAGTTGTATGTATACAGTCGATTACATGAGTAGCTATATCCACAGCCGACTGGAAGCCGAACGTAACATCGGTGCCCCAAAGATCGTTGTCGATAGTTTTTGGAAGAGATACCACATTAAGTCCCTCATGCTTCAAGAGGTTTGCGGTTTTCTGCGTTCCGTTGCCGCCGAGAACCACAAGGCAGTCGAGCTTTAATTTTTTGTAGTTATCCTTCATAGCCGCAACCTTATCGACTGCAGTTTCGTCAATAACACGCATAAGCTTGAACGGCTGACGTGAAGTTCCGAGGATCGTTCCTCCCTGAGTCAGAATGCCTGAAAGGTCTTCTCTCTGAAGCTCCTTGTATTCGCCGTAGATCAGACCTCTGTAACCGTCGATGATACCTATTATCTGTACGTCCTTGCCATAGTGATTGTACAGCGTTTTTGCAACGCCTCTGATGCTTGCGTTTAATCCCTGACAGTCGCCGCCGCTCGTTAAAATACCTATTCTTCTCATTAGATGTCACCTTTCCTTGTAATTTATCATACAGAAACCGTATCCTGCTCGGTTTTCTGTTTTAGTGCTTTTTTCGTAAGCTGAGCAAACTCTGTCTGACAGTTGAGGTGCTTTTTGCCCCTCTTATCTATCATTACATACTTCGTATTTGCAAGCTGTACTCTTGTGTTGATGTTATCCTCCCACATAAGCTCCATGATATCCATGCAGCGTTTATGTATATCTTCGTCCTCAACAGGGAACACAAGCTCCACTCTTCTGTCGAGATTTCTCGGCATCCAGTCCGCCGAGCCTAAGTACATCTGCGGCTGTCCGCCATTCTCAAAGCAGAACATTCTGCTGTGCTCAAGCAGCTGACCAACGATACTGTGAACAGTGATGTTCTCGCTTATCCCCTCGAGTCCCGGGATAAGGCAGCATATACCTCTGACTATAAGTCTTACCTTTATCCCCGCTTTCGAGGCAGCATACAAAAGCTGGATTATCGCAGGATCGACAAGTGAGTTGATCTTTACGGTAATTCCTGCAGGCAGTCCGTTCTTAGCGTTTTCTATCTCCTGAAGAATCTTGTTTTCAAAGAATTTTCTCATGCCGTGCGGAGCTACGATAAATCTATTATACTCGGGCGGCAGCGAATATCCTGTCAGAACATTGAACAGCGACGATGCGTCCTCACCGTATTCTTCTTTACAGGTAAATATTCCCATATCGGTATAAAATCTTGCGGTACTGTCGTTATAATTACCCGTGCCCATATGGACATACCGCCTGATACCGTCGTCCTCGTTTCGCACAACAAGACATATTTTACAGTGGGTCTTCAGTCCGCTCAATCCGTAAATAACGTGGCAGCCTGCTTTTTCGAGCTTTCTCGCCCACTGGATATTGTTTTCTTCATCAAAGCGCGCTTTCAGCTCTACCAATACAGTAACCTGCTTGCCGTTTTCGGCAGCCTTTATTAAAGCGGCTACTATCGGTGAATTGCCCGACACTCTGTACAAGGTCTGCTTTATTGCAAGAACCCTGTCATCACGGGCTGCGTCATGAACAAACTTTACAACGCAGTCAAAGCTGTCATACGGGTGATGAACGAACCTGTCCTTCTCTCTGATAGCTTCGAAAATGTCGTCATAACCGAAAAAATCGGGCGGAGGGTTCACGGGCTTGATAGGCTTGAACGAAAGCTTCTCGCTTCCCGAGATCTTCGCAAACTTTGACAAGAATGTGAGGTCGAGAGGTCCGTGACACTCATACACCTCGCTTTCGTCAACGTCAAGCATATCTATGAGGAATTCCCTCAGCCGCTTGTCGCACTTGTCGTATATCTCAAGCCTGATAGGTTTGCCTCGTCTTCTCTGCTTGATAGACTTCTCGATCTCTGTCATGAGATCGTCGGTATCCTCGTCAATATCGAGATCGGAATCCCTCGTTATCCTGAACGGGCAGCACGATTTTATCTTGAACAGCTCAAACAGCTCGTCAAGCCGTGACATGATGATGTTTTCCAGCAGGACAAAATCACGCTCTCCCTTATTGCCCGGCAGCTCAATGAATCTCGGCAGGACGCTTGGCACCTGCATTACCGCAAAGATGTTTTCTTTATCATCGTTATTGAGCCTTATCGCAATATTCAGGCTTTTGTTGAGCAATAGCGGGAACGGTCTGCTCGTATCAACCGCAAGCGGCGTCAACACGGGGAATATAACCTTATCGAAATATTTATCAATAAATTTCTTCTGTGTATCGTTCAGGTCGGATATTTTTTTGAGATAAATATTATGCTTCCGCAGAACAGGCAGGATTGACCTGTTAAGGCAATTATACTGTTTTTCGGAAAACTCATGTATCTTATCCGACAGACGGCTGTACAACTGTTTCGGAGTAAGTCCCGACAGATCGGAGGCTTTGACCCCGTGTTCGACCTGGTCGATCACTCCCGCAACACGAACCATCATAAATTCGTCGAGGTTGGAGGCGGTTATCGCAAGGAAATTCACCCTCTCCATGATAGGGTTCTCCTTTTCAAACGCTTCCTCCATTACTCTTATGTTAAAATCCATCCAGCTTAACTGGCGGTTATTATAAGGGAATTTCTTGCCTTTCCCCTTTTCAAGGTTCACTTCCATAAATAAATCTCCCTACCCTATTCACTATAATGCGTAGGGTGTCGCATATTTTGATGTCAGACGGTTTTAAAATTGAGGAGTCAGGAGTCAGGAATTATGTTGTAAATCAAACACAATATATCATTTATAAGTCATATGCATTAATAGTGTTTAAAACCCATTACTTATTTATGAAAACATTATTTAATTGATCTTGCAGTCCGGAGGTTGCCTTGCAGCTCCCTCATTCACGGAATCGGAATCAATGAAAAATGAAAAACTAAGATGGAATAGTGAATACTATCGGAAAGCCTACGGCTTCGGACTAACAAACCATTCCTGACTAAGAAAAACTCCACACCTAAATAATCAATATTTCGACCTGAGCAGATCGGACATATCGTAATTGCCGGGCTCTTTATCCGCAAGGAAAATAGCAGCATTGACTGCGCCTGCAGCGAACAGATTTCTTGACTGAGCCTGATGAGAGATAGTCAGCACCTCGTTATCTCCGGCAAAGATAACGTCATGCTCGCCTACGATAGAACCGCCTCGAACAGAGCTAATGCCGATCTCCTTAGTGTCTCTCTTTTTCCTCACGCTGTGTCTGTCATATACATACTCGGGTGTATACTCGGTAACGGTTGCGATCTCGTCTGCTATCATCAGCGCCGTACCCGACGGAGCGTCTATCTTTTTGTTATGGTGCTTCTCCACTATCTCAATGTCGAAATCAGTGCCGAAGACCTTAGCTGCTATTTTAGATATCTCGATAAGCAGATTGATACCAAGTGACATATTGCCCGAACGGAAAACCGCAACGCTCTTTGCAGCCTCGTTGATGGACAAAATCTGCGCCTCGCTGTAGCCTGTCGTACATAAAACACAGGGAACACTGTTGTCAACCGCAAAGGTGAGCAATCCCTCGAGAACAGACGGGTGAGAGAAATCGATAATAACATCGACCTCAAACGGGATATTCTGAAAATCGGGATAAACGGGAAAAGAGTTCGTTATTCCGTCATATGTATCCACACCGCACACTATCTGTACATCGTCACGCCCCTGTGCAAGTGTTGCTATAACCTGCCCCATACGACCGTTACAGCCTGCCAAAAGTACATTTAACATTTTTCTTACGTCCTTTCAAAACGAAAAAGGGCGACAAGCATTAACGTCATTAATACTTGCCGCCGTTTCCGAATAAATAATTATATTTTTCAAGAAATTACAAACAACAAGTCCATAATTCTCTTTTCATTTTATCTTAATCCATGTATCCCTTAGCTGTGAGAAGCTCTGCAAGAAGTACAGCGCCGCCTGCTGCGCCTCTGAGAGTATTGTGCGACATACAAACGAACTTGATGTCATACTGTGTATCCTCTCTGAGTCTGCCTACGGAAATAGCCATACCGTTTTCGAGATTTCTCTCCGACTTGATCTGCGGTCTGTCGGGTTCTGTGAAATAGTGTACGAACTGCTTCGGTGCGCTCGGAAGGTCAAGCTCCTGCGGTGCGCCCTTGTACTCTGCCCAACGCTTCTTGATTTCCTCAAGGTCAGGCTTCTTGTCGAACGATACGAAAACAGCCGCTGTGTGACCATCGCTTACCGGAACTCTCAGACACTGCGAAGTGATCGAGGGAGTTTCTGCCAGCTTGATCTCGCCGTCCTCAACCTTACCCCAGATCTTGAGAGGCTCTTTCTCGCTCTTCTCTTCCTCGCCGCCGATATACGGGATAAGATTGTCTACCATCTCGGGCCAGCGCTCAAACGTCTTTCCTGCGCCCGAAATAGCCTGATATGTACAAGCAAGTACCTTTGTAACGCCCATATCCATAAGCGGATGAATTGCGGGAACATAGCTCTGGAGAGAACAGTTTGACTTAACTGCGATAAAGCCCTTCTTTGTGCCCAAACGCTTCTTCTGTGACTCGATGATCTCGAGATGACTGTCGTTGATCTCGGGGATAACCATGGGAACATCGGGAGTAAAGCGATGAGCGGAGTTGTTGGAAACTACAGGGCACTCTGCCTTTGCATATGCCTCCTCCAATGCTCTGATATCCTCTTTCTTCATATCTACTGCGCAGAATACGAAATCAACAAGAGAAGCTACCTTTTCAACCTCGGCTGCATCCATGATAACCATATCCTTCATAGACTCGGGCATGGGGATCTTCAATGCCCATCTGTTTCCTGCTGCCTCGGCATATGTCTTGCCTGCGCTTCTTGCGCTTGCTGCAAGAGCTGTTACCTTGAACCAGGGGTGATTCTCGAGCAGGGTAGCAAATCTCTGACCTACCATACCCGTTGCACCGATGATACCGACCTTGTACTGCTTCATAAAAATCAATCCTTTCCTTATCCTCTTCAATCGCACCGTATTGACAATTACTTCATAAAAGTGTAAAATAAATTGTTGACACAGCGCCCAAGAGAGAACGTAAACACTTGAAATAAAAAAATCTCTCTTTTATAATAGCATTATTATGATATGTTGTCAAACATAAAACGATACATTTTTCATTTTTTTGCAGAATTTAATCCTAAAACCGAAAGGAAATATATATAATGAAAACAAGCGATTATTTTTATGATCTGCCGCAGGAGCTTATTGCGCAGACTCCGCTCAAACAGCGTGACTCTTCAAGACTAATGTATCTCGACAGAAAAACAGGGCAGGTAACTCACAAACACTTTTATGATATTACTGAATTACTGAACGAAGGCGACTGCCTTATACTCAACGATTCAAGGGTACTGCCGGCACGTCTTTACGGCACAAAGGACGACACAGGGGCAAGAGTGGAATTCCTTCTGCTCACACAAAAGGCGCAGAACGTCTGGGAATGTCTTGCAAAGCCCGGAAAAAAAGCCAAGGTAGGGGCACACTTCACATTCGGTGACGGAATAATGACAGCGGAGGTAATTGAAGTACTCGACGACGGCAACAGGATAGTAGAGTTTTCCTGCGAGGATAATTTCTTCGCTTCTCTTGACAAGCTCGGCGAAATGCCGCTGCCTCCGTACATTACCGAAAAGCTTGAGGACCGTGAGCGTTATCAGACTGTATACAGCAGAGAATTGGGTTCTGCCGCCGCACCCACGGCAGGACTGCATTTTACCGACGAGCTTTTGCAAAAGCTTCAAAGCAAGGGTGTTAAGATCGGTTATGTAACTCTGCATGTAGGCCTCGGAACCTTCCGTCCCGTAAAGGTGGACGATGTAACACAGCACAAGATGCACAGCGAACATTACGAAGTACCGCAGGCAACAGCCGATCTTATAAAAGCCACAAAGGAAAAAGGCGGACGTGTAATATCTGTCGGTACAACAAGCTGCCGCACACTTGAATCCGTCGCCAAGGAATACGGCGAGATCAGAGCGTGTGACGGCTGGACAGACATATTCATCTATCCGCCCTATGAGTTCAAGGTGCTTGACGGACTTATCACTAACTTCCACCTTCCCGAAAGCACTCTAATAATGCTGGTCAGCGCCTTTGCAGGATACGACAACACCATGAACGCATACAAAGTCGCTGTAGATGAGCGTTACAGATTTTTCAGCTTCGGCGACGCCATGATAATTATTTAAACATCATACATTGTTGAATGAGTTATGCCTATCGGAGCTGCCCTGCCGCTTTTTTCTTATTATATACAAACATCAGTATAGCCATACTTACAATTATTATATATCCTGTTATGCTCAGCAGGTCGGGGATCTGCCCGAACACTATGAAACCCAGTCCTGCGGCAAAGATGATCTGCGAATAGTCATAAACAGACACGTCCTTCGCAGGCGCATAACAGTATGCAGCGGTTATCGTGAACTGTCCGCCTGCCGCCGCAAGTCCTGCAAGTATCAGGATCACAAGCTGCTTTGACGACATCGGAGCATACGAGAATATGAGATACGGCGATGTCACAAGGCAAGAGATCCCCGAAAACACAAACACAATTACAGCGCCCTTTACTCCCCTTTTCCCGAGTACCCTCACCAAGGTATACGCAAGACCTGCACACATACCTCCGAACAGGGCTATCAGTGCAGGAGCGGTCAGTGTATTGGCAAAAGACGGCTTTATCACACATACCGCACCTATCAATGCTCCCGTCACGATCAGAAGCTGGAGCGGCTTGATTTTTTCTTTAAGAATGAATGTGCTGAAAAGGATAGCAAAAAACGGCGACATCTTATTGAGAATAGAAGCGTCGGCAAGGTCAAGCACTCCGAGGGCATAAAAATTGCATAATATCCCTATTGTGCCGAAAAACGACCGCAGCAAAAGCGGCAGTACCGCTTGACGAGGAACTTTGAGAGATATTTTGTTTTTGATCAGAACGCCGCCTGCGAAAATGAACGCTATCAGATTTCTGAAAAAGCTCTTCTGAAATGACGGCAGATCGCCCGAAAGGCTCACGAACATATTCATCAGTGCGAAAAAGAACGCAGAAGATATGATAAGTATTATTCCCTTGTAGAGCGGATCCATTTCTTTTATTTTCTTCATACGATCACCTCGCATTAATTATAGAACAAGAAGTGACCCCGTGTCAATTTTTCCATAATAAAATGTCGTTTTGCCACTCTGACATAGTTCAGGACAATATCATGAACTTCAACTGCGGCGGATACTATTGTTATTAAAATGCCTGACGGAATCCACCTGCGGACACTGTCCGCCCCTTCATCCGAGTCGCAGCGTATTATGTCATTCACGTCAATTACTGTAACAGACCATTTTATTGCTATACAGGCTCAGATTCACAAGAAACTGCAGATGCGTAATGTCAGCGAAGACTTGCCGTCGGTGATGACCGCCAAAAAACTATTGTTATTTTGAAATCAGTATGTTATACTTATATCAAAAGCCGAAAGGACGGTAATTATGAAAAGACAGGATTATATATCATGGGACGAATATTTTATGGGAGTATCCCTTCTTGCCGCAAAGCGAAGCAAAGACCCCAACACTCAGGTCGGGGCGTGCGTTGTTGACAGCAATAACATAATACTTTCCACAGGTTACAACGGTTTCCCCACAGGCTGTTCGGACGATGAGTACCCATGGAGCCGTGAAGGTACCGAAACCAAATACCCATATGTTGTTCATGCCGAGCTTAATACCATTCTCAATGCTAACGGACGTAATCTGCGGAATTCCAGGATATACGTTTCGCTCTTTCCGTGCAACGAATGCGCCAAGGCTATCATTCAGGCAGGTATAAAAGAGGTCGTGTATTTATCCGATAAGTACGCAGACTCGCCCTCAACGCTCGCCTCAAAAAGAATGCTCTCCTCCGCAGGCGTATCCGTAAGACAGCTTACCCCTTCGATAGATACACTGACTATTTCTTACAAAACAGGGTTATAATCATGATCATATCAACCGTTATACAAATTATTTGTCTTATTGTAATAATGCTGGAGCTGTTCAGGCTTTATCAATTCTTCCGACGATGCAAAAAAGTACGCTGTATAGTAATATCAAGTAAAAAAATCACTAAAAGACGTCAGGATTATCTGACAGACGAGTTTTTCATATTCTCCCGGGTTATCAATGTCCATCCGAATTGTTCAGCATATTTCCGAACTGTTGCTTTTTCGAAGAATTTGAAACTCCGGTGCTCGCTGACGGGAACTTCCATGTCCGGTATGATCTTTCCTTCGCGGATAGTATCTTGTTTGTTGTTATGAATTCTCTTTTTGGTATTACGTCGATCAGCCGGGTTATCGTCAACAACCTCGTCAATATTCTTGTCTGGGGACTTACCATCGTTTTCTCGGTCATTGGAGCATTTCTGATCATATATTCTGCATATGCGATCCGATCTTACAGAAGCAAAGACGTAACAAAAATCAAGGCAAGGGTCGATGATGTGGTAATGAAAACCACACGTCACCACGAAAACATACAGCATACATATTACCCTATATATACATATACCCTCAACGGCTTTACACATACCGTCAGATCGAAAATAAAGCATTCCGAACCTCCCGTAAAAGGTACTATCAAAAATGTCCGTATAAACACGAAAAAAGGCAGTCTTGTCGAATTCAACGATGTCGGAAAGTCTTTCTTTGAGGGGGTCTGTCTTTTTATCGTCGCATTATGCTTTATAGCGGTGAAATGGTTTTTGATCCTTCCACTGTAGCATTATCTTTTATCATTCCGAAAAAGCACCTCAGCGATCGTTTTGCTGCGGTGCTTTTTGTCACATTATGTCTACCTTTGCATATACTGTAATACATCACATTATCGGAGGTATAAATATGACGGATAAATCCCGAAGTGACAACTCTTCCCGTTCCTGCATATCCGACCCTGTCTGCATTAACGCATGCCGCATATACGACTCATGTGCAGATAAAGATTGTGCGGAAAATCTGCCCGTATTCTTCACTCAGCCTGTTCAGATGAAGATCGACAGCGCCACGGGCATACGATTTGCAGGTGCGGATATTATCACAGTATACATAAACAACGAGCCTGTGCCGTTTCACAAAGGCTTCTACACGGTGGAGATGACGTTCTTTTTAGAGATAAGCATCGATGTTTTCTCTGTCCCGAATATGCGGCCCGAAAACGTATCGGGACTCAGCATATTCAGCAAAAAGGCCGTCCTTTACGGCGGAGAGGGCAGCGTAAAGGTGTTCTCATCGGATAACGATCAATGCATACCCGATGATATTCATCAGTCCCTGCCAAAAACCACTGTTCAGACTGCACCTCCCGTACCGCTTGACGCCAAGCTGAACAAAGGACAGCAAGGGGTTCTTCCATGTTGTCAGATACCCGACACTATCTGCAAAAGATACGGCGGCAGCTTCATGACCGGAGATAGGGCGAACACTGTCAGCGTAACGGTAGGACTTTTCACAATAGTGCAGATGGAGAGATACTCGCAAATGCTTATCCCCTCTTTTGACTGCACAATACCTGAGAGGGAATGTTCCCCAAGCTCAGACACACCATGCGAAATGTTCGAGAAACTCGACTTCCCCTTAGAGGCATTCTTCCCACAGGAAATTACATAAACATACAAACAGAAACACCGTACAACTGAAATGCTGTACGGTGTTTTGTTGTTCCTTAAATCCGTTCCATAACCGAAATATCGTGCTTCACTCTGTCATGTTCCTCGGCACGCTTGCCGTCATTCCAGTTGTCGAGAGTTCCAACAAGATACCCCGTGATACGTCTGATACGCTCAAAGTTTTCCGGCTCAAAATGATAATTGAGATCAACATAATCGCCGTCAATATTAATATCAAGACTGCTGAGCCTTCTGTTTTTATACTTGTCACAAATGTATCTGACGTAGGTGTTCTTCTCTTCTTCTGAAAGAACTCCGCCCGTAACGTTCACTGTCATTTCAAATTCCTCCTTTTCAATTAAAAAAAGCTATTTACTTTTCTTTGATTTTATTATATCATATAAGCAGACGATTTACTGTTGCAAATGCAACAAATAATCTTTTTGGAGTGAATTTGCTATGGATATACACAACACCGAGCTTTTCAAAGGAGTATCATGTGAAGAGTGCGACAAAATGCTCAACTGCTTCAAATCGGAGAAACGCAGCTACTCCACAGGCGAGATGATCTGCGATTATTCCGATACAGAAAAGTATGTCGGAATAGTTACGACAGGCAGCGTGAACATTATCCGCACAGACGAAAACGGCAACAAATCTCTGCTTGAACATCTCGGAGAGAACGGTATTTTCGGAAAGTACATAGCGTATGCCGCAGCCGCAGGCGACGGAATTTATGTTGAGTGCGATACTCCGTGTGAAATAGTGTTCATCGGCAGCGACCATATCACAAAAAGGTGCAAAAACGCCTGCGAGTGTCACAGCAGAGTGGTTGAGAATATGTTTGACATAGTGACGAAAAAATCCGTTGAGCTTAGCCGTCATCTTTATGTACTCAGCAGCCGTACCACAAGAGATAAGCTTTTGAGCTATTTCCGTCTTATGAGCGAGCAGAACGGCAGCTCGATATTCGAACTGCCGTTTTCAACAACCGCCCTTGCGGAGTATCTGTGCGTTGACCGCAGCGCCATGACAAGAGAACTGAAAAAGCTCAAAGCAGAGGGTATCATCGCCATGGACAAAAGGATAGTCAGGCTTCTCAGCTTATGATCAGACCGTTAAAGCCGTCTGCCTGACGGGCAGCGCTTTCATCAAAAACAACCCTGATCTCTTTTCCGACATTGATCGTATCTCCGTTAATCCAGTCATTTATGACAAGAATATGCCGATAGCTTCTGTCGTACTTCAAATACGCCGCGGGCGCTGCGTACTCCTCGCCGTCAATAAATATTCTGCATTTGTTCTCTCCGAAATAATAGCAATAATCTATCCCGAGAACAGTACCCGACAGCTTTGTCTGAAGGGTATATGTATTGCCCTCTCTTCCAAAATTCTCGGCAGGAAGCAGCATGAAGCTGTCAAACACCTTTACCCTTTCATCAATAACATTACCGTCATACGAGTCGTGCCTGTGACGCTGTTCAACAAGCGGCTCAATGATATTCATTACCGTTTCAAAGTACACCTGGTGACCGTCGTCATTCGGGTGTATCGTATCGCGGACAAGACTATCATAATCATCTTGAAACGGCGCTATCGTATCAGCAACAGGCAAGCCGTAGTGTTCGGCGATCGTCTGAATAGCCTGCATTTTAGGGGTATACTCTCTTTGACTCGATTCCAGGATACAAATAGCAGAAGCTTTCGGGTAACGGTTTTTCAATGCCCTTATTATCGACTCATAATACAAACCGAAATTCTTTGCGCTGTCGTTTTGCCCATAACAGAGTACCGCAAGATCATACTGCACATTATCGTCCAGAGCCATTATTTCTGCATAGCCTGCGTATGACGTGTTGGCGCTGAGGGATACGTTGCACAGGTTTACGTTCACATTATATTTTTCCCGAATCCTCTCCCCCAACAGGTTCGCCCATTTATTCTCATCTGAGGACGCTCCCGAGCCGAATGCTATGCTGTCGCCGACAATGAGGATGTTAACATCACTGCCGTCTGCAAGCTTTTCATAGAAGGAGCGGCCGCCTTTCATTCGCATAAGAGCAAATTCTTTTGATCTCTCATGCCTTATATGATCCTCTTTGATAACCTGTTCATGTATTGCAAGCAGCTCCTCTTCTGTTTTCAAAGACTGTCCGTAATTTCGTATAATCAAAATTCCCGAATGAGCAAATAAGAAAAACACTAAAATAACAGTAAGGGAGTTTATCAGTATTTTCAGAAAGCTTTTCCGATAATTCCGAGACATTCTTCACACTTCCCTGTAATAATGTGCGGACGATACATTCTGAAAAATCGCCCGCTTCCTGTTTATATAAGATGATATATTCAAGTCGGCAGTATTATCATTATTATTATCGATTATCTACCTTCTCGGGGTACATATCATGGTGCAAAAGCCGCTCGAATGCCATCTGCTCATATTTTGTTCCACGTCTGCCGTAATTGCAGTAGGGGTCAATGGATATGCCGCCTCTCGGGGTAAATTTTCCCCATACCTCGATATATTTCGGGCTCATCAGCTTTATGAGGTCTTTCATAATGATATTTACGCAGTCCTCATGAAACGCTCCGTGATTGCGGAAGCTGAAAAGATACAGTTTCAGCGACTTGCTCTCTACCATTTTCACATCGGGTATGTATGAGATCGTAATGCACGCAAAATCGGGCTGTGACGTTATTGGACACAGGCTCGTAAATTCGGGACAGTTGAATTTAACAAAGTAATCGTTACCCTGATGTTTATTCTCAAACGTTTCGAGAATATACGGTGCATAAGTCGTCGGGTAAGATGTGGATTTGTTTCCCAAAAGAGTAAGGTTATCGTTCATCTGTAATTCTCCTCAATCTAAATCTATTCCGTTTGCAAGGAATGCGGCTTTTCGGTCAATACAGGTTGCACACTTGCCGCAGGGCTTTTCTCCGCCCTCGTAGCAGCTCCATGTCAGCTCATACGGAACATGAAGCTCCTTGCCGATTCTTACAATATCTTTTTTTGTGATCCCCACGAAGGGCGCTTCAACTCTGAGCATATTTCCGCTGCCGAGATTAATTGCAGCATTCATCGCATTGTTGAACTCCTCACTGCAGTCGGGATAAGCGTTTCCTGCGGCGTCATCATGGTGCGCTCCGTAATATATAACCGAACAGTCCTTTGACAATGCTATACTTGCCGCAGAAGATAAAAACAATCCGTTGCGAAACGGCACATAAGTCGATACGGGCGAGCCGCCTGTTTTTTCAAGCTGCTCTGCGTAGCTTTCCTTTGGGATTTCCTTATCCGATGTACTAAGCAGCGAACAGTCGCTGTAAGCAAAAAGCGGCGCCAGGTCGATGGATATATGCTCCACACCGTAATACTCCGTCACGGCTTTGGCGGCGTTTATCTCCTTTGTGTGCTTCTGACCGTACATGACGGACAAAGCGACAACATTTTCTTTTCCATACTTTTCGACAGCGATAGCAAGACAGGTCGTACTGTCCACACCGCCGCTTGTCAATACGAGCGCTTTTTCCATATTACTTTTTCTCCTCTTGAATACTCTCTGCCTGCTGACCGTTAGCCGCTGCCTTTACAGCATTCATTAACAGTATAATTCTATCATACTGTGCGCGTGAATTACACCAATTCTCATGTTCAACAGTTTTTGAATATATCTCCTCTGCTTTTACGCTGTCATGCATGTACAGCAGGTAATATGCATACAAAAAAAGCCGAGCTTCACCTGAAAGATCCATACAGTAGTTAAGTACTTTGACGGTTTCGGGAGGAGTTATCAAGTGAATACGGGAAAACTCCCCGCTCATAATCATGCAGTATGCCAAATCGCAGCGTACAACAAGATTGTAGGCTGAATTTTTCGTAAAATTCTCATTACCTATAAGAGCGCTTGCCATTTTCTCCACTTCGTCATAATGACCTCTTTTAAAAAACAGAGCAACCTTAATCGCAGCCACATCACAATACGGCCACGCGCCGTTTACATCTGCTGCCCATAACAACTGCTCATAGTGAATATCCGACACATCAATACCGTCTGCCTTCAATCCCGCAAAATAATTCATCTTCCCGTCAACAACACGGGCTTGAGGATCTGCCATAAGTGTCTTTAACATTGCGCCGTCGTTCAAACGACCATCCGAATCCGACGGTATCAGTTTATCAAGCAAAACGATCACAAAAGACACGATCGCAGTACCCGAGATCCACGATATGACAGGGTTATGAGAACGCACCATAACGATCAGTGACACGGCGGCGGCTATAATATCGAAAAGAGCGCCTCCGAAATAATTCCAAAAATACGAGCCGTCGGCGTATTTTTCGGCCGACTTCGGCAACATCTCGCATCGTCCAAGAACAGAAAAGATACTGAATTTGTCTTTTGTCAGTTTACCGTTTTTTCTGACCAAAGAAATCGGTCCTGCGCGAAAAATCATTGTTTTGTATCCCGAAAGCAAACAGGTCACAAGCTTCCCTATGCTGTTCAGGATATTGCCTAATGCCCAAAACGCAGTCATCCACGCACAATAGATCAAATCATTTATCGGCTGTGAAAGTAACTCCGAATATGGTATATCATAAGGTATAACAAATACTATCAAGAATATCAAAGGTATTATAATAATCATTTTCTTTAAAAATCTGTTTCCACGAGATTTTTTTGTTTTTTGAGATGATGATTTCATAATTGTATTCCTCCTTGAAAACAATCATACTCCCCTTTTGTCGGGCGGCCAGATATATTTATGCAGCTGCAGCTGAACCGCCGTACCGTTCAGACAATGCTGCTTCATAAACTCAACTATATCCTCGGCATTAATTTTTCCGAATACGGGGCTGAAAAGAATATTGCATTTCCCGATAAGACCGTATTCGTATATGATCTGCCTTGCACGCTCCAGATCCTCAATGCTGCCCGACACAAACTTGACGGTATCACGCATATCAATCAGCCCGAAGTTCTCGCACCTCATATACTTTTCCATACCGCTTGACGGCAGCTTGTAATCCATTGTCATTGAAGGACGGTTCTCCATATTCATATACGGTTCAAGAAATACACTGCCGTTTGTTTCGATCTCAACGCTTAAAGTATCATCTTCTGACAAAAGCTCAAGCAATTCATGTATGCCGTCACGGCAAAGCGGCTCGCCGCCCGTTATGGTCACGTTTTTAATACCCGTTTCCTTGATCTCACGGTAAATATCATCTGTATCGCGGCGTGTGTATTCACACTCGGGTTCGTTTGCCCACATCGTATCACAGTATGAGCAGCGGAGATTACAGCCCTTCAGCCGCAGAAAAAAAGCAAGCTGCCCCGCTTTTATCCCCTCTCCGTTAATGCTGACAAAGGTTTCGACAACATCAAGCATTATTCATCCTCCAAAGAATAAGACGCGCAGTTGTTCGGCGTTTCATAAACCGTAACACAGCTGACGGGATAACCCTCGTCTTTGAATATCATGTAAAAATATCTTGCGAACTCCTCTGCCGTCGGGCGGAAATCAACCTCTGCAACGGCGAAGTTCTCCTCTTTCAGCATAGCGAGCAAAGCAGGCTTTAAGCTGCCTTTTTCAATAATCAATTTATGATCAAACTCCTCGGTGAGTGTTCTCAGAAAGCCCCTGAAATCACCGAAATCCATCACCATTCCCCTGGTCTGACCGCTTTCGCAGACAGTCATGCTTCTGATCTCTGCAATAACTCTCCAGCGGTGACCGTGAATATTGCTGCATTTTCCGCTGTAGTCCTTGAGAAAATGCGCACTGTCAAAGCTCTCTTCGGTACAAAGTCTGTACATAAGCAACCCCTTCTAAAATAGCAAAAAAGAAAAAAACAGGCACAGCCGCGCCTGCAATTATATCACAATATAAGCTGACAACAATAATCAGCCTGAAACAATGCAGTCCCGGTTTTATTTAACGACAGGAAGGTACAAATGAACTGTCAGTATATATTATACAACCGTGTTTTTATATTGTCAATAGATTTAGACTATCTTCTCAACAATCAGATCGGCTGAACTGTCTTCAAGAGAGTTGTTTTTATCAAGATGAACATGACTTCCCGGATATTCTTCCGCCAATGCTGTGAAAATGCTTGCAAGGGTCAGCAGTCCTTCTCTGTTGGCACTGATAACCGCTGTATTATTACTTGCACTCACACCGATCGAAAATCCGTCTTCCCATTTTATTTCCATATTATTTCCTATTCAAATGTCGTGTCCGATAACACCACCGGACACGACACTTTATTAATGATTTCAATTAAGGAACCACTGATTAAATCACGTCCTTCGGACTGAGCACCAAATTTGCTTGCATCTTTTTGTCAAATTGCACTCAAAATCCTTGAAATACGTCATCTCCTTAATCCTCGTACTTAACAGCTTTGTCAAATAGCTTTTCAACATCATCCGACGGAGCTTTTGTGAGCAGCGTTACAACAACTGCAGCAATTAGTCCGCAGATAAAGCCGGGGAACAGCTCATAAAGACCGAACCACGACATGAAAATAATCCAGCAAATATCTACAACCGCACCCACTGTTATTCCTGCAACAGCGCCTGCAAAATTGAATCGCTTCCAGAACAGACTCAGCAGGATCGACGGTCCCAAGGCTGCACCGAAAAGTCCCCATGCGTTCGTTACAAGATCCATGATCGAGCCGCTGTTCGGGTTGGAGGCAATGATAAGCGCAACAACAGAAACTGCAAGCACTACCATTCTGCCGATCCAGAGCATTTCCTTGTCGCTTGCCTTATTCTTGCGGAAAACAGGCTTGTATACATCACTTGCAAATGATGACGAAGCCGACAAAAGCTGACTGTCCGCCGTACTCATGGACGCTGCAAGAACAGCAGAAAGGAGTATACCCGAAATAATTCCGGGGAAAATCTTCCTTACCATAGTGATGAACACGAGAGAATTGTCTGCAATATTCTCATCATAGCCGAGGAACAGCCTTCCTATCACGCCGATCGCAGCGGCAAATATTACGATGAATACCGTCCATGTAATACCGATTATCGAAGACTTCTTCATCTCCTTCTGCGAACGGATTGACATAAATCTTATGATGATATGCGGCATACCGAAATATCCCAGTCCCCACGCAAGACCGGAAACTATATCCTTCCAGCCCGTCATAATGTTAAAATATCCTTTTTCAAGTTCTTCAACAGAACCTTCCTTTATCATTCCCAAAGCAAACACAGGTGCGATCAGCATACCGCAGAAGATCAGCATACCCTGGAAGAAGTCAGTCCAGCATACTGCGGAGAATCCGCCGAGGAATGTATAACCTACAATTATCAAAGCTGCAAGATACATAGCAAGCTTTGCGTCAATACCTATTACGGTATTGAACAGCGTTCCGCACGCTTTGAGGCTCGAAGCCGAATAAACCGTATACGCAATCAGAAATACCGCTGCACAAAGGATCTGCAAAGCCTTTGACTTTGACAAGAACCTGTTTGTAAGGTACTGCGGAATAGTGATAGAGTCGTCTGCAATGATAGAGAACTTTCGCAGACGGGGTGCTTCAACGAGCCAGCTTATCGTGTAGCCGATCGCAAGACCTATTGGAATCCACACCTGACCCATACCGAGAGCATAAACCGATGTCGGAAGTCCCATAAGCACCCATGCGCTCATGTCTGACGCACCCGCAGAAAGCGCCGTTACCCAGGGACCCATTTGTCTGCCGCCAAGGAAGTACGATTTCTCGCCGCCGCTTTTGTTCTTAAAGAAGAAAAACACGCCGATACCGACCATGAACAGCAGATATACAATGAATACAACTACCTCTGATATTTTCATTGAAATATCCTCCTGTAAAATATACTTGTATTATCCTATAACAATAATACAGCCGCTTTTACATTTTAACACAAAAAATCGCTGTATAAAAGCTTCTTCATAAAATATTTACATTTTTTCATTAAAAAGTGCGAACGAGTTTTACGCAAGGAGCAAAGCTCCAACAAACTCGCTTGATCGGAGCGTTAAGCGTCGGTGGGGGATTTTGAATCACCACTGACGTACGTATGTCCCCCGCTTCTATAGGCGGGGGACATCGGCGTTTGTTATACCGTTCGAACAAAAATTATCTGACCGCTATCAGAACATACTGACGAGCGGAGTTATTGAGATCATATCGTATATCTCCCGTTGTCGTGTGAGATATAGTGACCGTGCTGCCCGAAAGGTCAACACCTCCGCTGCCGCCCGATTCCTTTGCAGACACAGCGAAATACACCTTATTCACGCCGTCTGCGTAAACAGCAGGCGGTTTATCCACAGCGTAGTACAATACAAGCGACGGAGAAAAATCAAGAGTCAGCGTCCTTGAGCTGTTGTCCGTACCCTGAAGTAAGGTTATGCTATATGTATCACGCAGCTTATTACGGTCATTTTCTGTAAGATGAATGGAATTATTATCTATATGATTCCCTACAACGCTGTCGATAACAGCATTGTCAAGGTTAAAATCCGAGCGAACAGGTCTGTCAATATTCGCCCAGAAGTTCAGTCCAAGCTTTTCTGTCTTAAATGATGATGGCATTACAATACCTCCCCGTTAAATCTTTCAAAATCCTGCCAGGTCATATCCATATCGTCTATTTCCTGAAATGTAAGTTCGAGTGCGTCCAGTCCTCCGAAATCTATTGTTCTGAAGTCCACCGTAAACGTCAGATGATACGGCATGAACCTGCCCGCTCTGTCGATAATATTATCCTGCTGTGCACGGCTAATCGTGTGATCGTGAGAATAGATATACACATCATATACAGACGGGTTCTCTATTATATCACACTCTATCCCCACGCTGTCAAAGAAGTGACGAATTCCCGCAAGCGTGTTGTCGTTTGCACCGAGAGTCAGAAGGCTGCAAATCATCTCACGCCTTTTTTCGAGAGTGAGATCATCTCTCACAGGACCGCATAATCCTTCGTAAAACTCAAGTCCTCTGCTCTGAGCCGTTGATGATATGCGCTCTCTCAGTATCTCGTCTGCGATCTCTCTGAGCACGTCAAGCGATGCGGCATAGCTTTGATATTCTTTATATACGATCGTCCCGTTATTCAGGGTATAAGCCTTGACGGGATAGGTCATCAAAAGCATTTCTCTGAGTGTTCCCATAATACAGTCCCCCCTTATGCACGCTGTGTAATTGACAAAGTGCCGAGAGATGCGATACGGTTATCACTGATATCTCTGTCCGAGCATCGTATTGTCTGGAAGGTGTAATTCTCCACACCCTCTGCGTGTTCTATATACTCTCCCACATCGGACAAGTAAAAATTCTCTCCGGCTCTTATAACAGAGAAATACTCGTCTACAGCCTGACTTATATTCAGGGTTACATCTTCAAAGTCATATCCGCTCTTCACTGTGACGCTAATGTAAATATCTACTGCAGCAGGCAGAAGCTCGCTTACCTCAATATCAACATTGATCTCTCTCAAAACCTCGAGATGATTTTTGACTCTCCTCTTCAGCTCCTCACTTGCATTCCCGCTGTCGTCACATACATAGATATCGAGTGTCCCCGCACCCCTGACACCTGCCGATGCTCCTGCCGCATGAACACCCTCAACCTCGAGCGCACTCTGAATATAGAAAGCCCTGTTTGTTCCGTTCGGAATATTAACAAAGCTGTCAAGAACTCTTCGCCTCAGCTGTTCGTCCGTTTCCTCATCACTGCCGTCAGTTAGCATATACTCGTTGACCACCTTCAAGAGCGAATCGACAGGCGTAACTATGATACTGATCTCGTCTGCGGCTGCATTACCGTCTGCGCCTCCGCTCAAAGCCCGAGCCATACACGTCACAGCGAGTCTGCCCGATGAGATAACCGCCTCTTCAAGTGTTTCATACCTTTGGGCGTTCTCTCCCCTTGTCGAAACAACCGTGCCCTCGGGTATCACAATATCATAGTCATGAGCTGCATCGATATAAAATCTGATCTCTCCCTGTGCTTTGGCGGCGCTCCGCCTGCTCAGTCCCCTTTGGGCTGCGTGTCTGTCGAGGTATTCACCCTCGGCTGTATCGGGGAACATCTGTCGCTTGACATATTCATACTCCGCCTGCAAAGCGAAAACCTCGCCTGCAAGAACTCTCATTCTGATTCCTATATCGGAGGCATTGTCGGGCGATGTGCCTGTTCTTTCCTCGTATTTCTCCGTCATTCGTTTAAGTATCTGCTCGTATGTTTCCATTTATCCTGACCTCCGTATTCATACTTTCATCACCGTAAAACACCTGTGCGGTGATCACGATATAATTGCCGTCCCTTTCGGCTGTAACCTCGCCTATTGATATATCCTTCTGATCCGAAACGGCGTCCATTACAAACAGCCTGAAGTCGGGATCGCTTTCGAAAAAAATATAATCATAGTCCGCCCCGAGCTGTCTGTCAAAAGCGAAGCTGCCCTTTTCGGTCAGCAGAGAGAACCTCACTCTCTGACAAGCCTCCTCTATCGAATGTATACCTATCGGGTGACCTGTGGTGTTCAGATAAAAATCTCCGTCTGTTACATAAGTATCCATTATTCTCCCTGCCCTGCCTCACTTTCTCCGCCTTCTCCTCTTTCTTCGGTTTCTTCGCTGTCATTGCCGAATTCAGGCTCTCTGCCGTTTATCAGCACTCTGCCGTCGTTCTTCAGGACGATACTCGCCCCGCCCGAGGAATAAAGTCCTATCTCGCCCCGTTCAATCCCGATCGGAGGCGATTTGCATACACCGAGCATATAATTTGTATTGCCTATCTGTATACACACCGCCTTCTCGTCCTTTGGCGGAAGGTACGCTATTCCGTACGGAGTCACATTATCCCCCGAGGCAATATCGGCAGATGTTACCGTTATCGCAGCCTTATCTGCTGCCGAAATAGTTTTTGGTATCCACATTATTACTCACCTCTTGAAGCGAGCTTTAGTTCTGTACGCTCGCCCTTATTATCATTTATATATTTTATTCTGACCACAAAAAGCTCCCGATCACCGCACCACGGTGCATTGACACTCGCTGAATGCCCCAAAGTATTCAGCAGGCTTCCCTGACACTCAAGCTGAACACCAAAGCCTTTGGAGTTTGACGAGGCGATTATCCTGTCGGCCTCGCTTATCGTGCCTGCCACGCTCTCGGGAAGATTCAGACATCGGACACGCTGTATATCGCCCCGGACTGATCCGGGATTATCTACCGATATACAAAAGCCGCTCTCGTCATATACATCTATCCGTGATATTCTTTGGTATCTGTTGTCTGATATTCTGATTCTCCCGAACGGTATACCGCCGCCGTTATCGAAATCAAGCCTCTTTCCGACCGAGTACAGATCGGGAATTATCATTCCTCTGTGATCTATCCGAAGTGTTGTACCCAGAAATTCTTTGCAGAACCGCTGTATCACTCTGTAATGCGAGCTGCCCTTTTTCACCGTGAGAACACCCTTTCTCTCCTTCGGTGAATTCTGTGGACAGCTTAACCCGAACGGTTCGCCGTGACGCCGTACGATCACATCAAGAGACGGATCACGGTACGTCATCATATAGCACTCGCTGTCCGTCAGCAGACAGGCAAGATTTCTTGCATAAACCGTAATAAAAGAACCTGCGGCATTGATGTCGAGTACCACCTCATCTGCCACACCCGAGAAAATCACATCTCCGCTCATGACCGCTTCTTCTATATCATTCCTGTCGTCATCTATCAGGTATATCCTTTTGATATCCGGAAAATCCTCCCTGTATGCGAACACGGCTTTAAGGCTGTCACAGGGAACGTCTGCCTCCTGCTCGATGATCATGCTCAGAGGATCGTCAAGCACGCTGAACCCTTCGCTTGTTCTGATCGCTGTTTTCACCTCAGACGCACCCTCTTTCCCTCGGGTATGACAAGAATATTTCGTATATCGGTATTGAGTGAAGCAAGCGTATCAATGGGAACGTCACACCTGTATGAGATATCCCACAGGGTTTCCCCCTGTCTGCACAGTGTGACCGGTTCGCTTGTTATCTGTTTTGAAGTGCGTCCTTCTGCGGTACGAAACTCGAATTCGATGACAATAAGCTTCTCGTGAACTCCCGCCTTTGCGGACAACTTAGTCAGCACAGCCGTAAAAACTCCCATCTCGGGTATGCACAGCTTTTGCGGAGAGTTCTTCATCTGCATACGCATCAAATGCGAGTACCTCTCAAAGCAGTCATCTCCGTAAAGCTCTCCCACTCCTTTAATGACGGCAGGCTTTTCGCTGATCGACCGGATCCTGACGCTGCTGTCTGCCCCTGTATATTCATTTATGCTTTTGTTTTTTATAATGATAAGTTCCTTCGGATTATGACGTACCGTCACACCCGAAAACCTTAAAAGCGAATACATATTAGTCCTCCTCGCTCTCACAGTCGAGCGTTTTGCTGTATCGTCTTGATTGTCTTTCATAAAGTTCCGACAATTCATCGGCATACTGCTCTGCATTTTCAATATTGATTGATGTTGTTTCATTATCTTTAATCACTTTCACTGATCACCTCCGCATTGTGTTCCTGTTCAAAGAGTCCGGGGCGTGTTGACACTATAATATGATGCAGATTTTTGAGCAGAATTTCTGATCAGACAAGGAGAGAAAACGCAGGCAGGCTGTCACAAGGGTTCTGGACACATTATGAGCAAAATCATGCCAAAAAGATGAATTTTAATATTAGTGTTTACACGCCCTGATCCAAAGCCGATCGTTTGTAAAACCACAGCTTCGGACTATATACTTTGAGCTATTGGATTTGGACTCCGAACTAATGACTATGAAGGAAACACTGATTAATTCGAGTGCCGAAGTTGCGCCGTCAGATTTTTAGGCAAATTGTGCGAAAAATCCGCAGGAATACTGACGTATTTCAAGGATTTTGAGTGCAATTTGACAG
>OMYH01000056.1 GCA_900315255.1 uncultured Eubacteriales bacterium
GCTTTGAGGTATGACGCAGGATATAAAAGTTGTGTTTATTATTTGTCTGAGTGCGTAATGCTTGCGGGTGCATACCCGCCTGACGTATTTCAAGGATTTAGAGTGCAATTTGACAGTGCGGGTCTCCGGTGGAGACCTCTGCGCAGCAGAAGCACCGATCGAGCCGGCACGCGAGACTAAAGATGCAAGCAAATTTGGTGCTCAGTCCGAAGGACGTGATTTAATCAGTGGTTCCTTATGTATATCAAGCTGTAATCGGTCATTTTCAGAAATGACACAACAAACCATGATTCATAATTCTAATCGCATATTGCTCACTGCACATTGAAACAAGTTCCGAATTAAATCCTTTCCCTTGTATAAATAACACAAAAATACAAACTATGTTCCGTATCATTTCAACAAGTAAAAACCGGACTTTTTCTTGAAATAGTAGTTTTTTTGTGATAACATATAAAAGTGTTAAATTGATACATAATAATCAGGAAGCTATCAAAAGACGAAAGGGGCGTTTATTATGTGCGGCATATGCGGATTTACGGGCAATATCGAAAATCGCAGCGAAACACTGCGTAATATGGCAGATGTTATCACTCACAGAGGACCCGACAGCGACGGCTACTACACCAATGACAGAATATCTATGGGATTCCGCCGTCTTAGCATCATTGACCTCGACGGGGGAAGCCAGCCTATATATAGTAAGGATAAGAGCATGGTTCTGACCTTTAACGGAGAAATATACAACTACAAGATCCTCAGGCAGGAGCTTATCGAAAAGGGCTACGAGTTCTACACTCAGACCGACAGCGAGGTCATTCTCCACGGCTTCGAGGAATGGGGCGAAAAGGTTCTCGACAGGCTCAGGGGTATGTTCGGCTTTGCGATCTATAACAGCAAAGACGGATCATTGTTTATTGCAAGAGATTTCTTCGGTATCAAGCCTATGCACTATGCACAAGTGGGAGATCATTTTGTGTACGGCTCGGAGATAAAGAGTATTCTGGAGTTCCCGCTTTACGAAAAGAGATTCAACGCAAGAACTCTTGACAATTACCTTTCATTCCAGTATGCGCTCCCTCCCGAAACATTCTTTGAAGGTATATACTGTCTGCTTCCCGGTCATTACCTTTGGTACAAGGACGGAAAAGTCACAACACACAGATATTTCGAATCGACCTTCGAACCCGATGAATCGCTCACCGAAGAAGAGGCTGTTGATACCATCGAGAAGGTTTTCGAGGACTCTGTCAATGCCCATAAGATCAGCGACGTTGAGGTAGGGTGCTTCCTGTCGAGCGGCGTAGACAGCAGCTATGTGTCCACTTACTTCGCAGATCAAAAGACATTCACGGTCGGCTTTGATTTCGGAGAGAAATACAACGAGATCGACTGGGCAAAAGGACTTTCGGAAAAAATCGGCGTGGATCACAAATATAAGATAATCTCCTCCGAGGAATTCTGGGGAAATATCCGCAAGGTACAGTACCATATGGATCAGCCGCTTGCAGACCCGTCGTGTATCGCTTTGTACTTCGTGTCAAAACTTGCAAGCGAGTATGTAAAGGTCGTACTCTCGGGCGAAGGCGCAGACGAATTGTTCGGAGGATATACTATATATAATGAGATCAACTCCCTCAGAGGGTATCAAAAGCTGCCGTTGGGACTTCGGAGATTCCTTGCGAACATAGTGCGTCCCCTGCCGAAATTCAAGGGCAGGAATTTTATTCTCAGAGGCGCATTGAGCGTCGAAGAGAGATTCATCGGCAATGCGTTCATGTTCAACAAAGCCGAAAAGCAGAAAATCCTCAAAGACGCATCTATTGCGCGCGAGCCGCAGGAATATACAAAGAAATTCTATGACCGTGTTTCGGATTATGACGATATAACAAAAATGCAGTATCTCGACATCAACACATGGATGGTGGGCGATATTCTGCTGAAGGCGGACAGAATGTCCATGGCAAATTCGCTGGAGCTTCGGGTTCCTTTCCTCGACAAAGAGGTGTTCGGTGTCGCAAGGACTATCCCCTACAGACTCAGGGTGAACAAGGAGAACACAAAGTATGCTATGCGAAAGGCAGCTCTCCGTCATATGCCGAAGGCATCCGCAGAGAAGAAGAAGCTCGGCTTCCCTGTGCCTACAAGAGTTTGGCTAAAGGACGAGAAGTACTATAATATCGTTAAGGAAATGTTCTGCTCCGATACGGCAAAGAAGTTCTTCAACAGCGACGAGATAGTGAAGTTCCTCGATGATCATTACAATGGAAAAGAGGACAACAGCCGCAAGGTATGGACGGTATATATTTTCCTGGTATGGTACGAGATCTATTTCGGCAGTGACAAGGTGACAGCCCCGAAAGGGTTTGAACCGACTGAAAAATGATAAATAAGCATTTTTTTCTTCCGTGCCGTCGGGTGCGGAAGATTTTTCTCAAAAAATATAGCAAAAATTCAAACTCTCATAATAATTTCAATGTAAAATTGTATTAAAATAATATTGGAGAATTGTACGTTTTGTCTGCAAACAGAGCAAAAAACACGTTTTTGAACGGTAAATTTCGGGAATCAACAAAAAAATTTGGAAAATCCAATATTTTTTCCGTGAAACTGTTGCATTTTATTTCAAAATTGTGTATTATTAAATACAATAATAGGTTGTTTTGCACATTGTTTATTACAATATTGAAACTATTAACTACATTTTTCTTTGCAGACGTTTTCTATAATAAATTTTGAGAAAAAGAGGGATCAGCTTATGTCAAACAGACTGTTTCAGGGTGTTATACACCAGATGAGAGACGCAATCGACAGGACGATCGGAGTTATCGATGAAACATCTGTCGTTATCGCTTGCAGCGAACTTGGAAGAATCGGCGAAGTAAATGACAGCATTACTTCCGAAACTCTCAGTTCTTCGGCTCCGTTTGTTATCAACGGACATACATTCAAGGCGTTCGGCACAAATTCACGTTCGGAATATGCCGTATTCGTACAGGGCAGCGATGATATTGCGCAGAAGTACGCACAGCTTCTTGCGGTATCGCTCAGCAGCATAAAGCAGTACTATGACGAGAAATACGACAGAGGCAACTTCATCAAGAACGTTATCCTCGACAATATCCTTCCGGGAGATATCTATCTAAAGGCAAGAGAACTCAGATTCAGCTCGGAGGTAACAAGAGTATGTATGCTCATCAAGATAACATCCAAAACCGATGTATCCGCATACGACGTTATACAGAACCTTTTCCCCGACAAATCAAAGGATTTTGTTATCAACATAAACGAAAACGACATTGCGCTCGTTAAGGAAGTAAGGGCAGGGATCGACTCGAGAGACCTTGAGAAGCTCGCAAGCTCTATAGTAGACACGCTGTCAAGCGAGTTCTACACTCACTGCGTAGTAGGTATCGGTACGGCAGTCGTAGGAGTCAAGGAGCTTGCCCATTCGTTCAAGGAGGCTCAGGTGGCTCTTGAAGTCGGAAAGGTATTCGACACCGAGCGCACTATCGCAAGCTATGACAATCTCGGTATTGCAAGACTTGTCTATCAGCTTCCGACAACGCTGTGCGAGATGTTCTTAAACGAGGTATTCAAGAAGGGCTCTATCGAATCGCTCGACCAGGAAACACTGTTCACGATACAGAAGTTCTTTGAGAACAACCTGAACGTTTCGGAAACATCAAGAAAGCTGTTTGTACACAGAAATACTCTTGTGTACAGACTTGAAAAAATCAAGAAGCTTACGGGACTCGACCTCAGAGAGTTTGAAGACGCTATCGTATTCAAGGTAGCGCTCATGGTCAAGAAGTATCTGACGGCAAATCCTGTTAAGTATTAAAAAAGGCTCGGGGAGTATGATATCAGAGTATGAGGTGTACCCAAATTCATATGATACTCCCCTTTTTGATTTGTATTTTTACAAACAACAGCCCGATAAGAAAGGCAGTTTTTATGATTCAATTCAAAGATGTATCAAAAACCTATCCCAACGGTACTAATGCACTCAGCCACGTTGACATCAACATCGAAAAGGGCGAGTTTGTCTTTATAGTGGGAGCGTCCGGTGCAGGCAAGAGTACGTTCCTGAAGCTTATCATGAAAGAGGAGCAGCCTACCGAGGGAGAAATCTTTGTAAACGGTGTAAATATCACGAAGATGAAGCGGCGAAAAGTGCCGTACCTCAGGCGCACTATGGGCATTGTGTTCCAGGACTTCCGCCTGATAGACAAGATGACAGTGTTCGATAATGTTGCCTTTGCTATGCGTGTAATCGGCGCAAGACCAAAGGCTGTGAAGAAAAGAGTTTTGTATATTCTCGGACTTGTCGGACTCAAAGATAAGGCAAAGTGCCGTCCTGCGGAGCTGTCCGGCGGCGAACAGCAGAGAGTGAGCCTTGCCAGAGCGCTTGTCAACAACCCGTCTATCATTATAGCAGACGAACCTACGGGAAACATCGACCCCGAGATGTCGTTTGAGATAATCGAGCTTCTCAACGAGATCAATAAGCAGGGCACAACAATCATAGTCGTAACACACGAGCATGAGCTTGTGCATAAATTCAAGAACAGAGTTATAGAGATAACCAACGGTACGGTCACGGCAGACAGCGGCGCCGTTACCGAAAAAGCAAATGTTCCGATCGCAATAGCACAGGAGGATCTCGCTATTATCCCGGAGGAAATAGCTGAAGAAATATCCGACGTGTCTGTCGACGAGCTAAATGAAGAGGTTCTCAAAGCGATCGCAGAAGGGGAGGCTGATGACGAATGAAGGGTATCGGCTACCTTGTAAAAGAAGGAATAAAAAGCGTATGGAACAACCGTATGATGTCGCTTGCGTCTATCGGTGTGCTTGTGTCATGTCTGATAATGACCGGACTTGCGGTGCTGTTGTCACTTAACGTGACGAACGTCGTCAATTCTGTCGGCAAGGACAACGAGGTGACGGTTTTCCTCAATGACGATGTAAACGAGCTTCAGGCGGTCATGGAGATCGGCCCTGAGCTTCGGAATATAGAGAATGTTTCGTCGTGCGAATTCTATTCAAAGGACGAGGCTATAAAGGAGCTTGAAGACGAACTCGGCAACCTGTTTGAGGAGCTTCAGGGAGATAACAACCCTCTTCCCCATGCGTACCATATCACAATGGAGGATCTCTCGAAGTATGATGAAACGGTCGAAAGCATCTCGCAGACGGCAGGCGTATATAAGGTTTCGGACAGAAGCGACGTTGCAAGCAAGCTGACAAGCTTAAACGAGCTTACAACACAGATCGGCTTGTGGATAGTTATCGTCCTGGCGCTGATATCGCTGTTCATTATCAGCAACTCAATCAGAATGACCATGTATTCAAGAAGATTCGAGATAAGCATAATGAAGTCGGTCGGCGCTACGGACTGGTTTGTGCGTGTTCCGTTCATTATCGAAGGCGAGGTTCTCGGACTTATCGCAGGGATCATATCCTCGGGGATCATGGTGTTCCTTTACAACGGCATGATAGTGGCAGTGCAGTATATCATACCGTTCTCCAGAGTAGAATACTCTACGGTTGCTCTGCCGATGACGCTTGCATTTATCGTGCTGGGAATAATTATCGGTGCGATCGGCGCAGGTATTTCGATAGGCCGCTATCTGAAAATGGAGGGAGGAGAGATACTTGGCTGGTAAACTTATTCCAAAAATCGCAGCAGGCTGTGTGACTCTCGCTGTCATCGGGTGCTTAAGCGCTTTGATCGGCTCTGCCGATACTCTCTCGGACTACGAAAAGAAACAGAAGGAGCTTGACAAAGCAGCATCTGAATATCAGGAGATAATTAATCAGACTGCAAGCGATATTGCAAAGCAGGAGGAATATCAGGAGGCTCTGCAGAACAAAATAGTAGTACTCAACGAGCAGATATACGAGGGACGTCTTGAAATAGACAGCCTCTCCACACAGATAAACGACCTGCAGAGCGAGATCAAGGACTCCACGGATAAGATATCCGACCGCATTACAGGACTTAAGCAGAGATTGAAGGTAATTTATATTTCGGGAGAAACCACCTCTCTCGAAATTATACTCGGTGCAAAGGATTTCACTGATTTTGTAGATAAAGTGGAGCTTGTGGCTTATATGTCGAATTCCGACAAAAAGCTTATAGACAAGCTGCAAAGCGATATAGATTCAATAAACGAAAAGAAGAGTACTCTTGACGAAACAAAAAAACAGCTCGAAGACGAACAGAAGAAGTTAAGTGACAGACAGACTGAGATCTCCAGGCTGATGGAAGAAAATCAGGCTCTGCTCAAAGAGCTTTACGAGAGCAACGCAGGTGCGCAGGATCACCTCGACGAAACAAACGAAGAGCGCAAAGAGGTCGAGGATAAGATCAAGGCTTACTATGCAGATAAGGCTGCGCAGGAAAAGAACGCAAAACTCAGAAGCGAAGCCGAAGCACGCCTTGCCGCAAGCAGGCAGGCCGCACAGTCTTCATCAAAAACAGAGAGTACAACACATACCGCAAGCAGCACAACAACTGTTGTATCAAGAACATACGAAGAAACGACCACGTCGCTTTATGAAGAGGATTCGGAAGAGGAGTATTATTCATCGCAGTATTACGAGCCCGAGGATCCCGAAGAACCCGAGGATCCTCCGTATACGGTATCGTCCGAAACGACAGCTCCCCCTCCGGAGAGCACACCGACATATGAGCCTGAAATACCCTCATCGTCGGGTTATGTATGGCCTGTACCGGGACATTATACCCTGTCATCCGTATGGAACGAAGACAGAGATACATATAATCACGGAGCGATAGATATTTCCGACGGATCAATAATGAATGCCGAAATAGTTGCGGCGGAATCGGGTACGGTAGTGCTTTCAAACGATGACTGCACACATAATTACGGCAAAGACGGCAGCTGCGGCTGCGGCGGCGGTTACGGTAATTACATCATGATCGATCATGGTGACGGTAAGGCAACGCTGTACGGTCATATGACGTCGCTGACGGTATCATCGGGAGATTATGTTCAGAAAGGACAGGTAATAGGCTATGTCGGCTCAACAGGCTGGTCAACAGGTCCCCACCTGCATTTTGAAACAAGACTTTACGGTGAAAAGTACAACCCCATGACAGAGTATCCCAATATGTAAATCTATATATACTATTTTTGAGGAGTGACATTTTTAAATGATGAGAAAAAAGACAACTTTCGGGTTTGCGCTGACCTGTGTGCTGGTAGCTGCGGCTCTTGCATTTACGGCAGGCTTCCTGATCGCAGGCAAAAAGGTTAAAGACGTAACGGACACTAATGCTGCTGTCGGCGCAGGCAACGCACTGATAGATGAGGTATCTCAGATCATAAAGGACAATTACCTCGGCACGATCAATCAGAACGACCTTACGGCAGGAATGTGCAAGGGTTATGTGGACGGTCTGGGCGACGGCGCAGTGAAGTACCTTACCGCAGCAGAGTATGCAGATTATAATAAGGGTACTTCCGGAGAAACCGTTATTTACAAGAATTTCGGCAAGGGTATCGGATATATGCAGTTTCTGGGATTCTCGGATTCCACGAAAGAATCCTTTACCAATGCACTCAACGATTTCAGCAAGGCGACTGTATCGAAGGTAAATATGCTTGTACTCGACCTTAGAAACTGCTCGTCAAACGACATTGATACGGCAGCGTCTTTGCTTGACGCTATGCTCCCAGAGGGCGAAACAATAGCCGGTATCGACAAAAACGGCAACAGAACTGTACTCTTTACATCCGATCAGAGTGAAATCGACTATGATATTGCTGTTCTTGTAAACGGCAACACATCAGGTGTTGCGGAGATCATGGCGTCTACTCTCGGCGCATACGGCAAGGCTATCATCGTTGGTACCACAACGAAGGGTGACTGCGCAAGATCAGAGGCGTTCCCGCTTTCAAACGGCGACTATGTTCTTATCCCCAATATGTACTACGTTACAAAGGGACAGCAGACATATTCAAACACAGGTGTAGTTCCGTCAAACATAATCGAGCTAAGTGCAGCAGATCAGAAGCTGTTTGACGAAGGCTCACTCGACATTTCTGTAGATGCGCAGTTCTTAGGAGCAGTGAGAGCATTGGGTGTAAACGATATCGTTATCCCGGGCAGCAGCGATACAGACAGCGAGAAGAAGTCCTCTGACAGTGATTCCGATTCCGATTCGGATTCCAAGTCAGACAGCGATACGGATACAGATTCCGACATAATAACAAGCGGAATAACAACTTCAGGCAATACGTCGGGCAGCACGAGCGAAGATGAAGATCCCTACTGGGACGATGACGAATACTGGAACAATCAGCCGAACAACGATGATGGCAATGGTTATGATGACGGCTACTATGACGAAGACGAATATTACGACTACGATGAGGATTGGGAATAACTAATAGTGGCAGCGGCGGGAAATATCCTGCCGCTGTTTTGTTTTCAAATTTTGATAAAAAATTCTCTTGACATAAATCCAATTAGTGTTATAATTAACTATGTGTAACTGTGTTCGAATGCGAGCATAAACAATATGACAATTAAGGTGGAATTTTTCTATGCAGAAGAAAGTAATCAGACTTACCAGCGAGGGTTATAAAGCACTTGAACAAGAGCTTGTGAAGCTCTCGGGCGAAGGAAGAGAAAAGGTAAAGCACGACCTTGAAGTAGCACGTTCTTACGGTGACCTTTCCGAGAACAGCGAGTACGATGAGGCAAAAAATGCCCAGGGTCAGCTTGAAGCAAGGATCAGAGATATCGAGGCTACGCTCCAGAATGCAGTAATCGAGGACGGATTCAGGATCAAGGTTCTCAATCAGACATTCAATCAGGAAGCAGAGTACATAATCGTAAGCGCAAGCGAAGCAGAACCGGAGAACAACAAGATCTCGGACGAATCACCCGTAGGCGAGGCGCTGCTCAATCGTCATGAGGGCGACGAAGTAACAGTTAATCTCCCCAACGGTGCACAGGTTAAATTCACCGTGCTTGAAGTAGGCTGATAAGCAGTATATTAAAACAAGAAAGTATGAAGGGAAGAAATGTATGAGTGAGAATAACACACAGCAGAATGCTAACGGCGGAGATCTGCTGCAGGTAAGAAGAGATAAGCTCACAGCTTTGCAGGAGCAGGGCTGCGATCCTTTTGAGATAACAACATACGACAGAAACGCCTATGCTAAGGAGATCGTCGAAAGCTTTAATGATGAAGACGAGCCGAGAACGGTATCTGTGGCAGGCCGTATCATGAGCAAAAGAGGCAAGGGCAAAGTCGCTTTCATTGATATCCACGACAGAAGCGGCAAGATCCAGATTTTTGCAAAAATTGATGATCTCGGCGAGGACGTATACAAAGGCTTGCTCAAGTGGGACATCGGCGACATAATCGGTGTCGAGGGTTTTGTATTCAGAACAAGAGTCGGCGAGATCAGTATTCACGCAACAAAGGTAACTCTGCTGTCGAAGTCGCTCATGCCGCTGCCTGAGAAGTACCACGGGCTTACCAATACAGACCTCAGATACCGCCAGCGTTATGTTGACCTTATCATGAACCCCGAGGTTAAGGACACATTCATCAAGCGTTCAAAGATCATCAGCACTATACGCCGTTTTCTGGACGATCAGGGATTCATGGAGGTAGAAACACCTATACTTGTTTCCAATGCAGGAGGTGCTGCAGCAAGACCTTTCTTTACACATTTCAACGCTCTTGACGAGGATCTAAAGCTTCGAATTTCACTGGAGCTTTACCTTAAAAGACTTATCGTAGGCGGTCTTGAAAAAGTGTATGAAATAGGCAGAGTATTCCGCAACGAGGGTATGGACACCCGCCACAATCCGGAGTTCACTCTGATGGAGCTATATCAGGCATATACAGATTACAACGGCATGATGGATCTTACAGAGAGAATGTTCCGTCATATTGCCAAGGAGGTCACAGGCTCTGAGCAGGTCGCCTACGGGGAGCATATGATCGACTTCTCAAAGCCGTTTGAGAGAATCACAATGATAGACGCAGTCAAGAAGTATACCGACGTTGACTGGAACGAGGTCAAGGATATTGAAGAGGCTAAGGCAATCGCAGATAAACTTAACGTTGAGTATGAGGACAGACACGGCAAGGGAGATATTCTCAACCTTATTTTTGAAGAATATGTTGAGAAGCACCTCATTCAGCCTGTTTTCATCATGGATCACCCGATCGAGATATCTCCTCTCACAAAGAAAAAGCCGGGCAATCCCGAGTATGTTGAGCGCTTTGAGATGTTTATAAACGGCTGGGAGATGTGCAATGCTTATTCCGAGCTTAATGACCCGATCGACCAGCGTGAGCGCTTCAAGGCGCAGGAGGCGCTTCTTGCAAAGGGCGACGAAGAAGCCAACACAACAGATGAGGATTTCCTGAATGCCCTTGAGATAGGTATGCCGCCCACAGGAGGCATCGGTTACGGCATTGATCGCCTTACTATGATCATGACGAACGCACCTTCGATAAGAGATGTTATTCTCTTCCCGACGATGAAGCCGCTGGATAAGTAACAGTGCTAAAATCCGGGTATGTGTGCGTACGCAGAGAGTACCGTTTCTTGGGGCTGCGTAAGCTTTAACAACCAATTCAGAGTATTATCCGAACCATAATAATCACAGAATCGAATATATAACTGCCACCGGGCAGCGAATGCAAAGCATTCGATTATACATCGTTAGGTCTTTGAAGATGTATAGTCGGATGCTTTTTTGGAGAAGAAGATAAGAATGAAAAGAATAATAACATTATTAAGATACTTTAAAAAAGAGGAAATCATCTTATGGAGTGCCTCGGTAATCGGGATCATAGCTTCGTTCTTTATTTTTGACAGAAACAGCATCATTACTCTTGCAGCGTCACTTATAGGAGTAACCTCCATTCTGCTGAACGCCAAAGGAAATCCGATCGGTCAGTCGTTGATGATTTTTTTCAGCATATTATACGGATATATATCGTTCTCATTCTCCTATTACGGCGAGATGATAACCTATATCGGAATGACAATGCCAATGGCGGTTTTTGCGCTTGTGTCATGGCTGCGGCATCCATTTAAAGGTAAAAAAACGGAGGTTGAAGTTTCCGGGCTTGCCAAAAACGAAATATTCTTTATGTTTGTTTTATCTGCAGCAGTAACTGCATTATTCTATTTTATACTGTGCGCATTCAATACAGCGAATATTATACCGAGTACATTGTCAGTGACAACAAGCTTTATAGCCGTATATCTGACCTTCAGAAGAAGTCCGTACTTTTCCCTCGCATATGCATTCAATGATGCCGTGCTTCTTGTATTATGGACACTTGCAAGCTTTGAAAACATTAAATATGTATCAGTCATTGTATGCTTTACGGCTTTTTTGATAAATGATATATACGCCCTTATCAGTTGGAAGAAAATGGAAAAACGGCAAATGATTCATAAAAAAGTCGAAACTATAAGCTGAACCATATAATAATTCGCAGGCAGCTTTTAAGAAGTTGCCTGTTTTATTTGGGGTATAGACAAAATCAGGCTGAAATGATATAATTACAAAAAGACAAATCGGAAAATATAGGAGCGCAGAATTATGAAAGGTATTATTCTTTATCAATCCAAATACGGTGCTACAAAAAAATACGCCGATTGGAT
>OMYH01000107.1 GCA_900315255.1 uncultured Eubacteriales bacterium
CATTGATCCGTCTTTCAGGCGTTGTATAGTTGACATACTCCGCCAGGATTTCGTTGATCAGGTTGGAGCGGTTTGTGCCGAGCCGGTGAGCCATTGTGTCCACTTCCCGCACGACTTCATCGCTCAGCATCAGGCTGTAAAGCGTCTTTTTCACTTTGCATATCACCCTTCCATTTCTTTTGATACTGCTATTATACACACTCTGTCAGAAAATGTGTTAAGATTTTGTGTATATTTCTATATAATTTTTAATACAATTTATATCTGTTTCCTGCGAGTAAAGTTGGACTTGCAATTCAACAATGAATTGAGTATAATACTTAAGCTACACGGAGGTGTATCGAAGTGGTCATAACGGCCTCGACTCGAAATCGAGTAATCCCGTAAAAGGGACCGTGGGTTCGAATCCCACCGCCTCCGCCATAAAAGTACTCTGATTTTAATAGAATCAGAGTACTTTTCTTTTTGCCAAAAACTCCAGTATTTCTGGGCTTTTTCACGATTTAAGGCCGATCTCGGATCACCCCGGGACCGGCCTTTTTTGTGTTTATGCGGTTTTTTCTGCTTTTGGGTTCGTTGGATTGTTCCCTGAGTTCGTTGGATTTATGGGTAAGTTCGTTGGAATATTGGGCAGGTTCGTTGGATTTATGGGTCAGTTCGTTGGAATATTGAGAGGTTCGTTGGTTTTTAGGGCAATTCGTTGGAATATTGGGTAGTTCGTTGGATTTGCAACCGGGGGCAAAATCTTGGCTTGTGAACACGGCAATCGTGAGGGCAGTTTTTTCTGCAGTGCTGTCAAAGAGACTTTTTTAGCAACTCGTAGTACTCGTCAATCACGCTTTGAGGATTGACGATTTTGATTTTTCCTCCAAATTCAAATACCCACGCAAAGAACGTTGGGCTAACAGAGACTTCAACAGAAAAGGCAAAATGATCTTTGTCTATCTGTTTCGGCTTTACCTTTGATCCGAAGTGATCGAGTACGGTACTCATCATACTGTTTTCACACAGCAGCTCCACATTTGCGTGTTCACTGTCAAAGAGCTGAAACGCTTTTTCTGCAAATTCTCCGATTGAGAATTTCTTAGGCTTGGGAATTGCATCATCTGGCAAAATCTCAGGAACCTGATAGAACCGATCAACTCTAAAAGTCGCTATCTTTTCATGCTTGTCTGACCACCCAACAACATAGTAGTTGTCACCGTTCCATGTAAGCGTGTATGGGCTTAGGATATACGGCTCCCCGTCGTTCTTCAGTTTCTTCCGCTTTCCGGCTGTAAACTCGAAATAAAGGAAGCGGACTTTTTTGCCGGTATTGATTGCCTCGTTTAGGGCATCCATTATGTAATAGATCTGCTCATTTCCGGCTTTAACCCGATCCGCTAAACTGATATTTCGTTTCAACATAAGCGCCTGATTCTTACTCGCAAGCGCAGTCAGCTTTTCGGTCAATACCCGGCTTTTCTTTTCCGATATCGTATTTTGACCAGTATTCTCTGTAATACGGAACCTTATCAAGTGCAAGATCAAGTATTTTCCTCGACTTTTTTTCGTAATCGGAGGGATAACCGAATAACTTATCCGTCATTTTTTTCTCCTCCGGGCTGAAGATAGCTGTAGAGCCCTCCTTCATAGTTTTCAAAGACGATCTTATTTCCGTCGACTTCTTTTACATATTCATAATTTATAGGTACCTTGCCGCCTCCTCCGGGAGCATCGATAACGTATTTCGGTACAGCAAAGCCGGAGATACGGCCCTGAAGCTGATGTATGATATCGATACCCTTGTCAACTGTGGTGCGGAAATGCCCGATCCCCTCGGCCAGATCGCACTGATAGAGATAATAAGGACGGATGCGGTTGTGAACGAGGCGGAGAAGAAGCGCCTTCATTGTCTCCGCGTCATCGTTGATCCCGTTTAAAAGTACAGACTGATTTCCGAGAGGAATCCCGGCGTCGGCAAGCTTCCTGCACGCCTCTTCGCTTTCGGGAGTAAGCTCCCTTACATGGTTGAACTGAATATTCATCCATAAAGGATGGTATTTCTTAAGCATCGATACGAGCTCATCATCGATACGCATCGGAAGAACGCAGGGAACGCGGGTCCCGATACGGATTATGTCGACATGCTCTATTTCGCGGAGACGCTTTATTATCGCCTCGAGTCTGTCCGTAGGAAGAGTAAGCGGGTCTCCTCCGGAGATCAGAACATCGCGGACCTCCTTGTGGGCGCGGATATAATCCAGTTCTTTATCGAGTTCTTCGATAGTCGGACTGCAGTCGCGCTCGCCTACGATGCGCCTTCTCGTGCAGTGGCGGCAGTACATTGCGCACTGCGTCGTTACAAGAAGGAGGACCCTGTCGGGGTACCGGTGAACTATGTGCGGCGTTACCGAGGAACCGCCTTCATTTAAGGGGTCATGCATATCACCGGGGCAGAGCTCGAGCTCCTTTGATGATACTATACACTGCTTTCTGATCGGGTCATCGGGATCGTCCGGATCAATCAGAGAAAGAAAGTAAGGAGTGGCAGCCATACGGAAGCGGACCGTGCAGCTTTCTATCTCGCTTCTGAGCTCATCGCTGACTGGTATCCATTTTGACAGCTGCTGTGCATTGAACACCCTGTTTCGCATCTGCCAGTGCCAGTCATTCCATTGAGGATATTCTTCTTCGTAATTTGTCATTTTGTCCTTCTCGAATAGTTTATTTTTCAATACGTGAGAGAGCACTTTCCGCAACGGCTGCTATGAGATCGTCGTAGGAAAGCCCGACCGCCTCGGCTGCCATCGGAAAATCGCTGTAATTCGGAGCAAGCCCGGGCAGCGGGTTTATCTCAAGAAAACAGGGGCATCCGTCCTTATCCATGCGGAAATCGACCCTTGCGAGGTCACGGCAGCCGAGAGCATTGAAGATCGTTCTTGCCGCTTCAGTCATTTCGGTGAGCGCCTCCGGTATGTCCGACGGACATTCATAATGCACGTGCTTTCTGAATTCTTTTTTTATTTTGTAGCTGTAGACGCAGTAATCGCCCTGCGTGGGATGCTCGTAAACTATCTCCATAGGGGGAAATACCTGAACATCATCGCCCGTTCCCAGGAGACCTACCGTAAATTCACGGCCGGATAAAAATGTTTCCACGAGCATATCCTGTTTGTAATCGGCGAAAAGTCTCTTCAGCATAGCTGTGAGCTCATCGCGGTCCTGTGCTATGCAGTCCTCGGAGATACCTTTGCCCGAGCCTTCCGCATTGGGCTTTACGATCACCGGATAGTCCATTTCCGGTATATCGTTCTCGTGTCCGGGGGATACGAGACAGAACGGTGACGTCCTCACCCCGAAGGACATAGCAAAACGCTTACACATGGCCTTATCCAGTGTAAGCGACATAACAAGGGCATCGCTGCCCGAATATGGAATATCAAGTAGTGATAAAAGCGCGGGAACCTGAGCCTCGCGGTCACGTCCGCCGCGGCCCTCGGCTATATTGAATACAAAACGGATATCCTCCGCCTTCAGTTTTTCGGGAAGATCGCGTCCGGCCTCTATGACCGTCACATCAAGCCCGCTCTTTCTCAGGGAAGCAGCTATCGCCTCCACTGTTTCGGGGCTGTCAAATTCAGCCTCTTCGTCTATTACTCCAGTGCCGTCACCATGATCTATGTTGGCGACAAGAGCCGTTTTTCC